>CAYPFS010000029.1:0-11754 GCA_964410175.1 uncultured Candidatus Saccharibacteria bacterium | reverse complement strand
AATTTCTAATGTCTAATGGAATGTCGGGTGATAAAATCGTTAAATACGCTTGAGGAGAGAACGGCCAAGCTAGGAATTGGCCATTAAAACGACTATAATATACTTATGAAGTTGGCATACAAGTTAACCCTGGCCGTGCTTCTTTTCGGTGTCGGTCCTGTGCATGCTCAGTTTTTCCCGGACCCCGTTGCCCTTATTTCCACTCCCGAGGCTCCATCTCCAGGGGAAAATTTCAGGGTGGAGGCTAATACTCCGACTTTTGATAAGAATTCCGCGGAATTTATCTGGATGGTGGACGGCAGGCCGCGGCCTGATCTGTCGGGGCAGGCCAAAAACTCCATTACCATCAAAGCCGGAAGTCTCGGAACCGTGCATAGATTTACCGTAGAAGTCTATCCAGCGGCAGGAAGCGGCGGCACGGCCTCCCTTAACGTCAGCGTGGCCGATCTCTCGCTTACCTGGTTCGCCGAGACGTTTATTCCGCGCTGGTATCAGGGAAAGGCTCTTCCCTCGCAAAATTCCGTAGTCAACATAGTCGCGATTCCGGAGTTTGTGGTAAATCGGACCATTTCACCGGAAAATCTGATCTACCGCTGGAGCTTGGACGACGAAGATAATGTTTTGAACGGTCCCGGAGAGCGGGTTTTTAGAATTAAAATCTCGGACCTCCCTAAAACATCCCACCGAATTCGCGTGGAAGTAGAAGACTTTCAAGGAACCATCCGTAAAGAGAGGGGACTTCTCTTGACCTCCTTTACTCCGCGCCTCGGAATCTATTCCTACTCTCCGCTTGGAGGAATTGAGCCGCGGATTTCACTGACAAGCTTCTCGGTTTTTACGCGCGGGCTTCTCGACTTGACGATAGAACCCTTCTTTTTCCCGGTGGGCGCGCGCCGCGACCTCGCCTTTCGCTGGGTCGTTAACGGGGTTTCCATAAACGGAGAACCGGAAAACCCACACATTTTGACTCTAGATACCGAGGATAGGGCGGCTGGAGAAATACAGATTTCAGCCACCGCTGACGATAAAGACTACCTAATACCCTCTGCTTCAAGATTAATGAGGTTAATACTGCAATAATGCGGATTATATTCTTAACAATTTTGGCGGCAACCATAATGATATTGCCTTCGGCGCTGAACGCTTCGGAGTGCCGCAGCTCTTCCGGAGGCTATTGTCTTGACTTGACGAATCTTGCGGGCGCCGGTTACGCCGCCGAGGCGGCTACGCCGGACGCCGGAGATTTAATTGCAAAATTATACACCTTTGGGCTCATGCTGATCGGTATTTCGGCTCTCATAATGTTTGTGGCCGGCGGGGTTATTTACCTTACGGCGGGAGATAATCAAAAAATGGTGACCCAAGCTCAAACCTATATGCGAAATTCGGTGCTCGGACTGGTGCTTGCCCTGCTTTCGTACCTAATCCTTTATACACTAAATCCGGATCTCGTAACCCGGGGGTTTCCCGAAATTGACCCGTTAACTCCCGCCGGAGGGACTTCAGCAACACAACCGGCGCCAGTCGGTACCCAAGTGCCCCGAACCTCAAAGTGTCAAAACGGACTTGGCTGTGACCCAGCGTATGTATGCGCTCAAGGAATAGGAAGAAGCGGCGCACCCTTATATTACTGTGCTGAACCCGCAACCGGTTGCAGACAAGCTGGTGGCCGACCGGGCTGCCCCCAAGGACAAGTTTGCATCCACGACGGTGTCTTCGCAGAACCCACCTGTGTAAGCTCGGCGGATTAGGACTATTTACCAGTTACCGGTTACTAGCCATATGAATCCCACACATAACTTGCACCGGAAACGAATCCAAACCATGAATCCCTACCAATTACTTATGGTTACCAATATACTAATCCGCAATTAGTAGATTAGGAGCGATTAGTAATTAGTAGGGAACGTATGAACCTCCAACAAACCAAACGTATAATCTATATTTTGCTCGGGATACTGGTCCTTGCTCTTATTGCCTTTCTCCTTTGGAGATACCTTATTGCCCCGGCGGGAGAAAGGATCGAGGCGCCGGGAGAACGAGTAACAGGCAGGGTGCCTGAAGCTGTCGTTCGGCCGGAGGGGAAAACCCCAGAGACGCTTAAACCCGGGGAAACTTTAGAAGTCGCGCCCGAGCAAATTCTTACCCGTCTTACCGACTTTCCGGTTATCGCCCCGAGCCTGAACCAACAGGAAGACCGCATACTTTTTTATAAAAAAGAAGGCGGCGATCTCTTTTCTTCCGGTTTTGGCGGCGAGAACCAAGAAAAACTCTCTCGTATAACCGTGGTGGGAATGATAAATGCTTTTTGGTCTCCGGCGCGCGACCGCGCCGCGGTGTTCTATCTTGATGGCGATTCGTTAAGAGGATTTTTGCATATAGGCACCTCTTCGGTCGCAACCCTGCCACAGGATATTGAAAGTTTTTCGTGGTCTCCGGACGGAAAATCGCTTGCTTATCTCCGGACGAGTACGGCGGGCCTGGAACTGGTTGTATCAGACGCAAACGCCAAAAATCAAAGAGTGATTTTCGAAACCCCCATACGCGATGCAAAAATCCGCTGGGTCGCCGAGGACGCCATTTACTTCCTTACCGCACCCTCGGGCTTTGCCGATGGATACACATTCCGCTACCGCCCATCCTCGGGATCTTTCAACAAGTTGGTGGGGCCCATCTTTAGTCTCTGGGGGGTTTGGTCACCAGACGGGTCCCGCCTGCTTACCTCCGAAACCATAAGAGGGAAGAATACCCTGCGTCTCGCGGCACGAGACGCGAACGGCGAGGAAATATTCTCGCCCGCGGTTGGGACTTTCGCGCAAAAGTGCGTTTTTGTAGAAACCAAAGAGGCGTGGTGCGGGGTACCCAAAATCCTCCCGCCCAAAGGTGTTTTGACGGACGAGTATCTTCGCGGCGAGATCAGCACTTCGGATAAAATAGTTGCAATTAACTTTGAGGAAAGAGAAGTGCGCAATCTATTTGACTCCGGCGATTTCGATGTCTCAGATCTCGTTACGACCAAAGATAAAAGTTATCTGTTTTGGGTGAACAGAAAGGACGGAACGCTCTGGAGTCTGAAATTGAAATGACGGGGAGACCAGAACTCTAAGGATACGGTTTTATCACTACTCTTCTATCCGGCTCCTGCCCAATGGATTCGGTGGCGATGTCTGGATACTCAGCTAGAAGCAGATGCACTACTCTACGTTCAAAAGAGGACATGGGTCTCAACGGCACTTCTTTGCGGTAAAGCCTTACGTCTTTCGCCGCGGCTTTAACGTCTTGTTTCAAATCCTCCAAACGTCTAACTCGATAATCATTTATATCCAAACTAAACTGCATCGTCTCCCCGTATTTCTTCTTAAGAATCTTCTTTAGGATGTGTTCGAGCGCCGCAAGATTCGCGCCATACTCCCCAATTAGCCGCGAGGAGTCGGAACTGACCCGCACCGTAAAACGGCTCGCCACGCCCTGGTGAGCTTCTATTGATTCTACATCCTCTGCAAAACCCATTTTATCGAGCACCAGCTTAATCTCGGTTTTAATTATTTCTGGATCCATAATTCCTTACAACAATCTCCTGCAAAATACCAAGAATGTTTAAAACTGTCCAGTAAAGGGTGAGGGCCGAAGGCAAGGTAATGGACCAGACAAGAATCAGGGCCGGAAAGATATAGGTTGTCTGCCACTGAAGCATTTTTCCAAAATCTCCTTGTCCGCCGGATGAATTAGGGGCGGGTGGCGATATGAGTTTAGTTTGATAAAACTGGGTTAGTGCGGCAAAAATCCCCAGCCAGACGTTTCCTCGAGCAAGGTCGAGAATCCCAAAACTCAAAGGGTTTAGAGTCTCCGGATTTTCAATAAAAGCATACAGGTACTTTAACTGTTCCGGTTCGAATCCATGGTAGAATACTTGATATAACGCAATTAATATCGGCAGCTGGAAAAGCATGACCAGACACCCGGAGAAGGGATTTACTCCCTCTTTTTTATAGAACTCCATGAGTTCCCGAGCCTGAACACCACGATCGTCTTTGAACCTATCCTGGATTTTTTTAATTTCCGGCTGAATACGCGCCAAGTTTCTTTGGGCACGGCTCGCTTTCAAGAGCAATGGGGTTAAAAGAAGCCGGATGGCGATGGTCAAAAGAACTATGGCAACGCCCAAGTCTCGTATGGGTAGAACTGTATAGAACCAAACAAGACCGTTAAACAACGGTCTCCACAAGATCTCGGTATATAGAAAGGTCAACACGTTCATCAGAAAATTTTATCCCTCACCTTTATTAAAACCCCAGGTCTTGCCGCGGGAGTGCCGCGGCAGTTTCAATATCCTCCCCGCGGGGTTTAATACCCCGCGGAAAGGTGCGGGATTTATGCCACAGGGTCATATCCCCCGGGATTCCACGGATGACATCTTAAAATTCTTTTAAGCGACACCACACTTCCTTTCAAAAGTCCATATTGACGGATTGCCGTAAGCGTATAGTCTGAACAGGAAGGATAGAAGCGGCATCTCCAATTTCCGAAAACCGCTTCGGCCGGTCCGTGATCGGCCGAGAGCGTATGCTGATAAAATTTTAACAACTGGCTTACGCAACTGCTGGGGATGGACGTTAACTTAACGCACTCCGCTAAACGCTTTTTTAAGTTCTTCATAAAATTTGTTGCGCGGGGCCCGAATCGCCTCCTTTTTAAAAAAGATGGCCGCTGACCGCCCTTTTTTAAAAAACTCCGGGTGTCGGTATCCCCACTCTCGAGCTCTACGCCTAAGGCGGTTACGTAAAACGGCCCGCTTGTCGATCGAGCGAGGCGTAATGAGAATTAGAGGCTTTCTCTCCCAAAGGGAGCGAGTTTGACCGGGCGGTAAAACTATCAATCTAAAAAGCGATGATTCTATTCTCTTGCTCCGAAGCTTAATCATACGGTTAGCCGCTTTCTCCCTTTTTGACGGCGTCTTGCAAGTGTTCTACGCCCACCTTTTCCATTCATTCTTTTGCGAAATCCGTGGGCGCGCTTTCTTTTTATTTTAGACGGTTGATAAGTAACACTCATGCCAATGTCCGTCCAAATTTTGGAGCCGCGCGCAAGCGCGCGAATAAAATTTGGTTACGGCATAAGGTTTTATTCCTAAATTTCCCTCGCCCCTATATGTCGGGGCTCGAAAGTTTAGACAAAGCCATTTAAACAACATATACACACTCTTTCCACATTGACCCATACTTTCCCCTTTCAGTATCTATTGTATAATACCTTTGTTGGTAAAATAATTCCAGTATCATCTTATCCCTCAAAAACCCTATGGAAAACAAAGAACTTTGGCAGTCGGTGCTTGCCAAACTTGAACTCGAAATCTCTCGTCCTAACTTCCTCACCTGGTTTCACGAAACTGGCATTCTTAATATAGAGGGGGGGCTTGCAACGATTTACGTTCCCAACGGGTTTGCCAAAGAGTGGTTAAGGAATAAATACCACAAGACTATTCTACACACCCTAAAGACTTTAACGCCCGAGATACGCGAAATAGATTACACCGTAGCAAAACTGGGGAACCAGAATGTTGCTGCCCTCCCTCCTAGAGAAAGGCGGGTACGCCAAGATCAAACGCATTCCCCGGGGGCCGAAGAATTGTCGCTGAAGGATATAGAAGTTAACCCGGAAACAAATCTTAATCCGCGCTACACTTTTGATAACTTCGTGGTCGGGTCCTTCAACGAACTCGCCCATGCGGCGGCCCAGTCGGTAATAAAAAATTTGGGGACCGGCTACAACCCTCTTTTTATTTACGGGGGCGTGGGTTTAGGTAAAACTCATTTAATCCAGGCGGTGGGCAATCAAGTTCTTAGCACCGTTCCCGACGCTAAAGTCCGCTACGTTCCTTCAGAAAAATTCATGGGTGAAATAGTTGAATCTCTGAAAAATCAAGAGATGGACCGTCTTAAAAAAAAATATCGAAACATTGATCTTCTAATCATGGACGACATTCAATTTATTGCCAGAACCGAAAAAATGCAGGAAGAATTTTTTCATACCTTCAACGCGCTTTACGAAAAAAATAAGCAGGTCGTGATATCGTCTGACCGTCCTCCACGCTCCATCGCTACTTTGGAGGAACGGCTCCGTTCCAGATTCGAAGGCGGAATGATAGCCGACGTGGGGTTCCCCGATTTTGAAACCCGCCTCCTTATCTTAAAGACCAAGGCAACTGAACGAAGGGTTTCCTTTCCTGAAACTGTACTGTCGTATCTCGCCTCAAATATCAAAACTAATATCCGGGAACTGGAAGGGGCCCTAAATAAATTAATAGTGTCCTCTAAAGTATCTTCCTCCCCCATAGACTTGGAAGCGGCCAAAAAAGTTATAGCGAGTCAGCGTGATTTCGTAAAAAGATTTGTGTCGGCTAAAAAGGTAGTAAAGGCTGTTGCCGATTTTTATGAGATTGAAGAGAAGATTCTTATGGATCACACCCGAAGACGGGATGTAGTAAAACCGCGCCATATTGCTATGTGGCTTCTGCGAGAAGAACTAAAAGCCTCTTATCCGTCTATTGGAGAAAGGTTTGGGGGAAGAGACCACACTACAGCCATACACTCCTGTGAAAAAGTTGAGGAAGAGCTGAAAAAAAATCCTGAATTCGCGGATGAGATTCAATTGATTAAGGATAAGATTTACAGCAGTTAGATTTCGGTTGGGGTTTTATACAAAAGTTATCCACAATCAATCAACCGTAAAATCTACAGTTTAAAATCGTAAAAACGGCGTATCTAAAAAATTTATTTAAAATCTTGGCAGATATCCACAGGCCTAATAGCTATAGTAATAAAGATAAATTAACTTTATGACTGTTGTTAAACGATGAATTCTGTTGGAAATCGCGGACGCGGTAATCAATCTATGATCCACACCAAGTCAAAATTATCAAATAAGTCATTGGAGCGCAGTACGCCTTGCGTCCGCGTCCCATTTCTAACGTAATGAAATTCTCTTGTCTTCGAGAAAATCTAACGCGGGCCTTTGCGATCGCAGAAAGATTTACCGGAAAAAACCTTTCTTTGCCGATTTTAGGAAACCTGCTGTTGGAAACCGTAAATTCCTCCCTGAAGGTGAGCGCCACCAATCTTGAGTATGCAGTTGAGGTTGTTGTTCCTGGCGATACGGTTCGTCCCGGAAAAGTTTGTGTGCCGGCTAAAGTCGCAAGTCTTCTTATTCAGTCCATAGGTGAAGAAAAGTTGGAACTCGAAGAAAAACAAAAAAATCTTATTCTACGCACACCCTCAAGGGATACCAGGATCAACGGTTTCTTGCCTGACGATTTCCCTATACTCCCCAAGATTAAAAAGAACGCCGAAGCTACTGCAGAAGGAATAAATCTTTACTCGTCTCTGATGAAGGTTTTACCCGCCTCCTCTACTTCGGAATTTAAACCGGAACTCACAGGAGTTTTTTTTAAAGTTATGACGAAAGACTTAGTGCTTGCCGCGACCGACACTTTTAGGTTAGCCGAGGATACGGTAAAGGTTTCCCGTCGAGAGGGAGAAAACTTTTCTTTTATCCTTCCCCACCGGGCAGCAGGAGAGTTATCAAGAATCTTTGGAGAATATGACGAGGAGATTAAGATCGGTGTGGGAGAGAACCAGGTTGAATTCTCAACCCCAAATTTTAGGGTTATTTCGCGAACCATCGAAGGCAGTTTTCCCGAGTACTCGAGTATAGTTCCTAAGAATTTTAACACCTCGGTTTTTTTGGACAAAAAAGAGCTAAACGAAGTTATTCGGGCCGCTTCGATTTTCGCTTCGAAACTCCAAGAGGTGGTTTTTAACTTCTCGGGTAAAAGTTTAGAGGTGACCTCTTCCAATCCCGAAGTCGGCGAGTATAAAACCAAAATCCCGGTAACTCTTGCCGGCACCGAAGTAAAAATTGCTTTTAACTTTCGATATCTATTGGATGGGTTAGGCGCGCTTGACGAAGATGAAATATTTTTCGGGGTTAATACTTCCGACAGCCCGTCCGTGTTAAAGAATAGATCCCAGGGTAACTTTTTTTACGTTCTGATGCCCCTCCGTTTCGGTTAGAAATAGTAACCAGTAACCAGTAACCAGTAACCAGTAACTAGTAACTAGTAACTAGTAACTAGTAACTACTCTCTCTACGGTTTCTCTATTTCCCACCGCATCATATGCGGTTATTTTAATAACGTGTTCGCCCGGCTTGACTCCGGACACGACTCTAAAAATAATTTCGGGAGATAATATGGGTGCGCTTCTGGTTCCTTCGAGCGCCCCATCCATAAATAACAAAACCTCGTTTAAGGGAAAGTGCGAGTCAACCCTTACTTTTATTTCCAATCCGGCGGCCGCCGGAAATTTCCCCAAATTTGCTGTTTCTCCGAGAATGATTTTGGGTTTCTTCTCGGGCCTGTGAAGGTCATCCAAATCTTTGGGCGGGGTGATATCCGCGAGAGGATTTGAAGATAACCAATTTTCAATCCCCGCCTGCCAGTTTTTAAATTGAGGATCAGAATTCGGATCTTCGGGAGGCGGACCAGAGGGATCTTCTCTTTTTAGCAAGGCAAGGATTGACTTAACCTCTCCGAAAGTCATTTCTTCTATCAATTCCGGCGGAGTCCACTCGGCCGCAAGCTTTTTTGAAATTTTATCGATCTTAACCACCGATCCCGAACGGTACTGTCCGCGGAGTAGGGGTTTCTCGCTTTGGCGCTCAGCCGGTTTTGTGAAATACTCCGGGGGACTTGAACCCAAGGCCTCTTCAAGAAATTTATGCCAAATGGGTCCGGCCACCATAATAGAGAGGCCCTTCTGATTCATTTCCGTGTTGTCGTTATTTCCCACCCAAACTCCGGCGGCGATCGACGGCGTATACCCAATCACCCAGGCGTCGCGGAAATCCTGCGTAGTTCCGGTTTTAGCCGCCACCGGCCTTCCGGGGAAGTAAAGCGAACTTTGGGGGCTAAATACCGGAACCCGGGCATCGTTATCGGACAAGATATCGTTTATGGTTCTGGCGACTTCAGTATCTAGGGTCGCAAGAGAAGTTTCTCTCTTCTCCTCCAAAACCTCTCCTTTAGAATTTTCCACTCTTAAAATGGGGGTTTGGGGGTGTAAAATTCCTTCTTGAGAAAATACTCCGAAGGCCGAAGTCATCTCCAAAAGAGTTACTTCGGCTCCGCCAAGCACTAGGGAAAGGCCGTAATTCTCGGGATTCGTAAGAGTGGTAATACCCAGGCTCTCGGCGGTTTTAATGGAATCCTGGACGCCGGCAAGGTAGAGGAGTTTTACCGAGGGTAAGTTTAGGGATTGAGCAAGAGACTGGCGCAGGCTTGCCGGACCCCTGAACTTATCGTCATAGTTTTGGGGATGGTAGCATTTAAAGTCGGGATATTTCGATACGTCGATATTCGGAAGGGGGTTTCCGTCCGGAGCGCAGAGCGGATTAAATTCCGTGGGGACATCCATAAGTACGGTTTCGGGCGTGTAGCCTTTCTTGAAGGCGGCAGCGTAAACAAAGGGCTTAAAGGCTGAACCGGGCTGGCGCGGCCTTAAGGCCACGTTAACATGAGGATCAAATTTGCAATTGACTCCCGGATTGCATCCTTTGGGTTCCGGTTCTCCAAAGAAGTTTTTTGAACCCACCAGGGCAAGAATTTCACCGGTCTTGGGATCAATTGCGGCAAGCGCCGCATTGTGGGCTCCGACAAGTTTTTGGTTTTGTTCCGCGCCCTCGGCAACGGCTCGCTCCGCCGCCTCCTGAAGACGCAGGTCAAGGGTGGTTACCACTTTTAATCCGCTGCGCTCTATGAACCCGTTTCCGTACTTCTCTTCAAGGTACTCGCGTACATACATGACAAAATGGGGGGCAAGAATTTGGCTGGGTTTTGCAAAAACCAATTTTTCTTTTTTGGCCCGTTCAAACTCCTCTCCCGAAATTAATCTGGCTTCATGCATTCGTTCAAGTACCCAGTCTTTGCGTTCCAAGAGCTCTTTTTGGTGCGAGCCGAGCGGGGAATAGTAGGTGGGGGCCTTGGGGAGTGAAGCAAGGGCGGCGGATTCCGCAAGAGTAAGATCCGTGGGGTCTTTGGCAAAGAAGGTGCGGCTGGCAGCCGCAATCCCGTAGGCATTGGACCCGTAGGGGATCTGATTCAGATAGATTTCTAAAATCTCGTCTTTGGAGTATTTCCTTTCAATCAGGAGCGCCATTATCTGCTCTTTAACCTTTCGCCAAAAGTTTCTCTGCGACCAGCCCAAGAGAGAGTTTTTGGCAACCTGCTGGGTAATGGTTGATCCCCCCTGCCGTATGTCACCCCGTATTATATTTATAAAAGCGGCCCGCAGAATTCCCCGGAAATCAAGACCAGAGTGCTTATAAAAATTTATGTCTTCTGCGGCAAGAGTCGCAGAGCGAACTCGATCGGGTATTTCTTCCAGAGGAATTACGGTGCGTTTTTCTTCGCCATGGACTTCATAAAGAATCACTTTTTGGGTCCGGTCGTAAATTTTAGTGGATTCCACCACTGCCCTCTCGGTGATTCTCTCGGGGCTCGGCAGGTCGCGGAGAATAGAAAAAGAAGCGGCAGCGCCAAGGCCGACTACCCCCAGAAAAGCGGCGGAAATAAAAAAACCTGCCGTTCTGGATTTACCCCGCGGAAAGGCGCGGGGTTTACTTTTTCGCGGAGAATAGATTTTCACAGTCACACCACACTATATCAAAAGGAGAAGGCGGCATAGGTAAGTCTGAATGTCCTGCTCTTCTCCAGAAAAGAGTCAACAGCAACAAGAACAGTCATCGACAGAAAAGCCATGCCAGTCTTCGGGCCAGGAGCTCCCTGCCCGTATAGCCAGAAAAGCATACTGACAAACAATATATGGATGGACACTAAACGCAATCTCTGTTTTCCAGCTTCAGTCATATGCTCTCCCCCAGTGTCCGTCAAAGAGCAATTTTAATATACACGTAAAACAACCAGATGTCAAGGTCCGAAAAAATAAAATGCCGTAACCTCCTAAGGTTACGGACTTATTCGATGCTTAACGCCGCCTTTACCACTTCAGGAAGCGACGCTAGTCGAAGGTGCACTCTGCCAATTGTGGCCACGCTAGGTGAGTCAGCGTGAACCTCAAAGGTTAAGGTTACCACCCTGGTTCTGGCTCTTTGTGACGCACCGCGTCGGCCTACGCGCTCTTCATCCGGACCGTAAAATCTCTGTGCGATTACCCCCTTGTAGTCACCGAGCTCCACAAAAGTGAACTCGGACTCGAGAGAATTTTCGGAGAACAAGGGGCGCTCGTCAGCCGGATTTTTTGCGCGCGTGGCAACCAGGTAAACCTTGATTCCCTGCGCTGCTTTGGTTCTGAGGTGATCGCGGTAACCGCCGTCGGCAGAAACCAGGACAATTTCAGAAACCACGTCGGGTGTAAGCCGGGCAATCCTATCTATGATTTCCCGGTCGTCCCTTTCCTGTCCTGGCGGGAAAACCTCGGTTTCAAAACCGGCTCTATCCAAATGTTTCTTAAGGGCAGGACTGTTTAGGGCGACAAAAGGTCTGCCGTAGCAGGGCGCTGTGCTGATAGATATCAGCATTTCGCAGAGTTTAGGCAGATCAAGTTCGGCTATGCCGAGTGCCCTCTTAATCGCCATCAAAGAGGCAAAATCCACTAAGATTGCTTTAGCGTTAGCCATCAATACCTCCAAAGAGCGTAAGTATAATATACACGAAAATAAATATAAAGTCAAGTCGGCGTT
>CAYPFS010000028.1:3557-12056 GCA_964410175.1 uncultured Candidatus Saccharibacteria bacterium | reverse complement strand
GGCGAGGCGAAAACCTGCAGACTTAACCCGGCTTTCGATGAGAGAGGCGGTGTGGTGGACTGCGCCTACTACGGGATCGCGGTAATAATACGCCAGGGCGGAGGCGGAGGAGATAACCACAGCCGCGATCAATCCTGTCATAAAAAGCTCTAACCGCCTTATCTTGCGGATAAGCTCCCTCGTATTTTGAGGTTCGTTTCGAGGTTTTTCGTTAACAACAACGCTTCCGTTTTTAGGACCTGTCTTTAGCCTGTCGAAGGAACGCATCTCATCAATCCACTCTTTTTTAGAGAACCAGATTTTGCCTATTTTCTCGCCTTTAAGTTTATTTTTGAAAATTAAATACCTCAAATAATCCGGCGTAGTACCGGCGTATTCGGCAAGATCGGAAAGTGGCTGTAAGTTCTACAACGATCCCGTTTGCATATAGGTTTAGTATACAACAACGTCAAGAAAATTACCCTGTGGAAAACTTAAAACCCCTCCGGCAAAAGGGGATAAAGGGAGTAAGGGTAAAACGATCAAACTTTACTAAACCTTGATAAACCTTACTACGCTTTCTTTAAACCGCCTTGCCACCGTTCCTCTTCTTCGGACATTCTTTTCCAAACCTCTCTTTTTATCACTCCAGAAGAAAATTGAGTTCTTTAGTTTTGAGTTTGAGTTGCACAATCGACGGAAGATTTTCCGGCATCGGGTAAAAAGAAAGTTTCTCGATGTCGGCAAGCCCCATCCCCATTTCCCCCATTACACCCCTTACTCCCTTAAGTCCCGGTAGACGCCGTTTATGATATCGTTGCAGTCCTCTTCCAATTCCGAGTTAGAACCGATTGAAAACCCGAGGAATTGATAATATTCGCCGGTAGAGTTCCGTTTCCAGCCCTCCGTGATATTTTGTTTTGTAGAACGTGCGGAGCGATCCATCTGACCCGCGAGAGCCATAAGCGTTTTCAACCTTGGAAACTGTCTCGTTGCTTCCGCGCAGTGCCGCTGAATTTCCTCGGCTTTCTTATAAACAAGGAGGTTGCGATAGCCGTATGGACTCTTTGCTTGTTTTAACATAATGGGAAGAAAGGGATTAAGGGGATAGAATGGCACGAACCCTACGGATGCCGGCGGAGCTTGATTCTTCTTTAACTATTTTAAACTCCCCTATTTCTCCGGTACGTGTAACGTGCGGACCTCCGCAGAGCTCCCGGGAAAAAACCTCCCCGGTTTTAGAATCAAACACCGTGTATACTTTCACTCGGGTCGGATATTTCTCACGCCAGAAGCGAATCGCCCCTGTTTTAACCGCCTCTTCGTACGGCATTTCTTTGAACTCCACTGTCGCGTCGCGGCGTATTATGTCATTCACCCAATCCTCGATTTTTTTCACCTCGTCCGGGGTTAATTTTCTAGGAAAAGTAAAGTCGAAGCGCGTGCGCTCGGCATTTATATCCGATCCCTCCTGACGGATTCCCTCCCCCAAGACCTTTCGCAAGGCGGCGTTAAGCAGATGGGTTGCCGTATGAAGTCTAGTTACGATTTTTATTTCTTTTTCGTCAACCGCTTTAAGTTCCCCGGTATCAAGAAGCAGCCCGTGCCCGCCGAATTTCTTTTCCTGCCCCGCGCGGGAAATTTCTTGGTGCTTTTTGAATTCTTCGTCAAAGGACTCGCGACTAAGCATTTTAGCCCTGTCCCCGCCCAAGTCTTTTATAGCTTCGTAGGGAAACCCGTAGCTTTGATACAGATCAAAGGCCGCTACCCCGTCGATTTTTCCCAGCTTATTAAGCTCCTTAATTCCTCGGCCAAGGGTTTTAACAAACCTCTCCCGTTCTTTTCCAAATTCATCCAATACTGCTTCTTTTTCTCTTACAAGTTCCGGATAAAATGAACCGTAGTCCCGAATAATGGTTTTTGTGATTTCTTCAAATACGCCTGGAGAAAGTTTCATTTCGTAGACAAACACGCGTCTCATAAGACGCCTTAGGATATATCCGCGTTCCTTATTGGAAGGGCGTACCTTATCCGCGAGCAAAAACGTTGAGCCGCGCAGATGGTCGCATATGATTCGTTTTTCCCGCATCGGCATTTCCGGGGGAGGAAATGAAATCAAAGGCGTGAAAAGATCCGTCTCAAAAATATTTTGCCTTCCTTGCAGCACCATCGCCAGTCGTTCCAATCCCATTCCCGTATCTACACCGCTCTGCTTCAGTTTTTTAAGCGATCGGTCGGCTTTACAATAATATTCATTGAATACGATATTCCAGATTTCGGTTTCGCCGACATAAATCTCTGTGGTAGGCCCGCAGGGACCTTCCTTGCCGGTAGGGCCCCAGAAATTGTCTTCTCTCCCGCGCTTTTCAATTTTAGCTATGCCGAGATTCCGCCAGATTTTTTCTGATTCTTCATCTGGAGGGACTTCTTCGTCTCCGCCAAATACGGTTACGAAATCTATTTCAAGACTTAAAGATTTAAAAAACTCAAAAGCATACTCAATCGCTTCTTTTTTAAAATATCCCCCGAAACTAAAATTTCCCAACATTTCAAAAAAAGTAAGATGGGACTCATCTCCCACTTCATCAATATCCGAGGTACGGAATGATTTCTGAATAGAGACCGCGTTTCTCGTTCCGAAATCTTTAATGGGGTCGGCCTCGAGAGTGTAGTATTTTTTGAATTGCTGCATGCCGGCGGTCGTCAAAAGCACCGAGGGATCGTCGGGAATAAGAGAAGACGACGGTACAATTTTATGCCCCTTCGAAGCAAAAAACTGCAGGAATTTTTCTCGAATTTTTTGAGAATCCATATACCTCTACATGGTACATAATTTCGGGGAAGAAATGAAGGGGTTTATTTAGACGAAAATAAAGACTCGCACGTGCGAGTCTTAGTCACTTTGCCGCATAATCCCTCTTGGCTTCGCAATCCGCGCAAAGTGCAGTCTGCGGCAGTGTTTCCAACCTTTGGAGAGAAATGGAATCACGGCAAATTCGGCAAATCCCATATGTGCCATGGTTGATTCTATCCACGGCCTTATCTATTTCCAAAATCTCATGCTCTAGACGATCTGAATCCGCATCGCCATTATGTCCGCTAAGCTGAAGGGCCAGTTGGTCACGCATGGCCAAAAGACGGCGCCTGTATCGTTCCAAATCTACCGGTTGCAGTAGTGCCATTTTATCTCCTATCGGGGGACCTATCTAAGTATAGCATCACCCAAAAGAAGAAGTCACTAGACGGGCTCTAGTTAATTACCCCGCCCCCCAGCATTTCTCCCTCTTTATATCTGTTTTCAGCGCTCGCTCGGAAATGCAAACGTCCCGCGTTTGCATTTCGCTCGCTCGCTTGAAAATAAAATACCGCCGATTGTCCCGGGGTTACAGCGCGCTGAGGCTCGTCAAAAGTTACCAGTAACCGGTCATTGGTAATTCCCTCAACACTGCAGTGTTGAAGAGGCTGGCGATGCCTGATCCTTACTTCACATCTCAGGGGTAACTTCGGTCTTTCGCCGGAAATCCAATTTACATCCTCAACCGTAAATTCTTTTGAGAAAAGTTTTTCGTCGTAAGGACCTTCGGCAACTACGAGGGTATTCGCCGCAAAGTCTTTTTCAGCCACATAGTAAGGAATTCCCCCGCCGATGCCCAATCCCTGCCGTTGACCTATGGTATAGTAAGCAAGACCGTCATGCTCTCCGATATTTTTTCCTCCGGAAGTCACTATCGGACCCGGTCTTCGGGGGATATATTTTCGCAGAAACTCACGCATCTCGAGTTCCCCAATAAAACAAATCCCCTGCGAGTCCTGTTTCTCTGCCGTCGGCAAACCGAATCTTCGCGCCATTTCTCTTACCTCTGGCTTAGTATAATCGCCTATGGGGAAAAGGCAGTTTTTCAACTGTTCCTGCGTCAACGTCCAAAGAAAATAAGACTGGTCCTTATTTGTATCTTTGGCAATTTTCAATTTACAATTTTCAATTTTCAATGAATTTTCAATGTCAGAATTTTCAATTTTTTGAATTGTGGATTTGTTTGATAATTGATAATTGATAGTTGGGAATTCCGGCTCTCGCCGAACATAATGCCCCGTGGCCGCAAAATCCGCTCCGTGCTCAAGCGCTTTTTTGAGAAACACCCCAAACTTAATATGCCGATTACACATGACGTCGGGATTTGGAGTTCGGCCTTTGGCGTATTCGCGAATCATATACTCCACCACATCTATTTTGTATTCCTCGGTAAAGTCCCACGTTTCAAAAGGAATATCCAATTTTGCCGCAACGCGCATGGCATCATACCTGTCTTCTTTAAAAGCGCAGGGAATGTCCGGGTCCGACCACATTTTTATATGTACTCCGCAGACGTTAAACCCGCGCTCTTTTAGAAGCGCCGCAGCAACGGAGGAATCCACCCCTCCGGACATTGCTATAAATACTTTTCTGTTTTGCCGGGGATAAATTTTCATTCCCATACTATACTCCTTTTAAGCCATTTAGTCACCTTATATAGGGTAAGTAAACAGTGCGGGGCTTATCAAATTGATAAAAATTAGTTAAAGTAAATTCATGAGCTGGCAAACCGTCTTTCCTCTAAAATCCGGCCAAAGCGGCCACATCCGAAAACCCCTCAAAAAGGAACGCTTACAACAGTATATTGCGGCAGTTCAACCTTTGAAATGGGGGTTTGATGAGGTAAATGATCACGTCGTCATAACCGACCCGGATGCAAATATTATTTATGCCAACAAAGCGGTTGAGAGAAACACCGGGTTTTCTATTGACGAAATCATCGGCAGAAGCCCTGGTGATCTTTGGGGCGGGCAGATGCCAAAAGAGTTTTACGAAAAAATGTGGCAGACCATAAAGATAGAAAAGCGGCCCTTTGTGGCTGAAGTCAAGAACAAAAGAAAGGACGGGACTGAATATTGGCAAGAACTCCATATCTCCCCCGTGCTTTGGGAAAACGGCGAGGTTAAGTTTTACATCGGCATCGAACCAAATATCACGGAAAGGAAAAAGAAAAATTTCGTGAGGAGTTCACATCCATCCTGGCGCATCAGCTGAAGAATCCCTTGGCATCAGTGAGATGGACGCTTGATTGGCTCACAAAACACGGAGGTCTCAACAACGCTCAACAAGAGGTAATCAGAACGATTTATCAACATAACGATTCGCTCATTAACCTTATTTCTGACTTGCTTGTACTCTCCAAAATGGACACCGTTCAAGCGCAAGATGAGAAAATTGATCTCATACAAGAGATTAATGTTATCATCGACGACGTTAAAAGGAGAAACCCCAAGGTTTCCTTTTCATTTGAAACGGGGGGTTCAGTCGTTATCTCCTCAAACAAATCTCTGGTTATTCAGGTATTTTCTAATCTTATCTCCAATGCGGCGGAATATTCGGATAAAACGGCGGGGAATGTTCGCGTAGTTTTAAAGAGCGAAGAAACGCATTATATCTTTTCCGTGGAAAACAATGGAACGAGTATTCCGCTTGAGGATCAATCGAAAATTTTCTCGAAATTTTTCAGGGCCTCAAATGCATCGGAAATTAAAAAGTCGGGAACGGGGCTCGGACTCTTCATAGTCAAAACGATATGCGATGATTTTGGCTGGCAAGTACGGTTTCAAAGTCCATTGCCGAATGGAGATCAGGGAACTATTTTCTTTGTTAGAATTCCAGTACGAGAAGAAAAAGAAAGTATGTAAATAGAAATCCCCTCAAGCCAAGCTGCGGGGTGCTCCTGACGGAACACCGCCGCCCTTGGACGAAATCGGCGGTATTTCGCTTCGCGAAATGCTTTCGCCAAAGTGCTGGATTTATATATCTTCCTCCGCTTCGCTGCGGGCTGGCATTCATCCCTGCCGCAAGCAGCGGGCTATTCTGCCAGAAAATATAAAAATCCTTCTCTCTCCAAGAGGTTTAAAATTCCGCGGCTAAAATAGCTAAAATAGGCTATTTTTTGCCGAGAATCCTGAACATTTTGGTGCCGCACTTCTCACACTTACCGGTCATAGCTCGGCGCTGACCGCCCTTACCGGGCATGGTCACCTCCTGCTCGCCGGTCATATTGCGCTTGGCGCGACACTTAACACAATAGGCTTCGGTAGCCATATTATCCACAGTTTAGCTTAAAATACGAAAAATGGCAAACCCCACTATTCACACCCTAGGAGACCAGGATCCGAACTGTAATCAATCTGATTCTGGTTCGGATTCTGCTCTCCCATATCGAACGGAGAGTGCGAGCACCAACACGATAAATAGGGAGTTCAGAATCTGAAGGGTGATAAATACGGAATCGTCAGTAGTAAATGCGTGTGTCAACACCAGCGCATTCCCCACAAACCATGCAGACCAGGCGACTAAACTAATACCCCTCGCGCTCTTTGTTTTCCAGATTTTCCATATTTGCGGCAAATAGGGCGCTGACGGAAATTAAATGCCCGCAAAGCCTATTATTTCAAAAGTACCCATACCAATGTTAAAGCACGCCTTAATAATGCTCGAATTTTTTAGCGTTTTCGTGCTGTTGAATCTTTTCCAAGGCTTTCGCCTCAATTTGTCTGATTCGCTCACGAGTTACGCCAAATTCTTGTCCAACTTTTTCCAGGGTATGGGTAATGCCATCTTCCAATCCGAAACGCATGGCAAGAATCTTTTGTTCCCGCGGCGTAAGTTCGTTTACAATCTCTTTAAGCTGATCTCTAAGCAACTGGCGTGCGGCCATTTGCGAGGGAGAAAGCGTTTTTTCGTCCTCTATAAATTCTCCCAGGACCGAATCCTCGTCCTCGTCCCCCACCGGCGCTTCAAGCGATACCGTGTCCTGCTCGATTTTTTCCAACTGATGAATTTTCTCAACGTCCAGGTTCATCTCCGCCGCAATGTCTTCCGGGAGAGGATCACGACCCAGCTCTTGAAAAAGCCGGCGCCTGATCTGTTGGTATTTAGAAATAGTCTCGACCATATGCACCGGGATACGAATGGTGCGCGCCTGATCCGCAAGGGCCCGGGTGATGGCTTGACGAATCCACCAAGTGGCGTAAGTAGAAAATTTATAACCCCTTCGGTAGTCAAATTTTTCCACGGCCTTAAAAAGTCCCAGATTACCTTCCTGAATCAAATCAAGCAGGGTAAGGTGCGGGGAGCGGCCCACATAGCGCTTGGCAATAGAAACTACCAAGCGGAGATTGGCTTGAGTCAGTTTTTTCCGCGCCTCTTCGTCTCCTTTCTCGATACGTTTAGCCAGTTCTTTTTCCTCCTCCCCGGTAAGCAGAGAAATTCTGCCTATCTCGCGTAGATACATCTGGACCGAATCGTGAGAAAGTTGATCGAAATCAACCAACTCTTCACGCTTTTTTCCTTTGCTGGGAGAGGCAGCCCCCTTTTCTCCCAGAAATTCTTTGGTTTCCAAAATCTCGATATTCTCCCGTTCAAATCTACCGTAGAGATCCTCCAAAAGCATTAAATCGTCCTCGATGGTCGGGAAATAATAAAGAATTTCCGAGTAGGTAACAAAGCCCCGATCTCTTCCGCGGCGAAGCAAGGCCTGAATTTTATGCTCAACGACCTCGGCCTCTTTCGCAACCTGACGGATTTTACCAGCTTTAAGACGGTCGGGTTGTGGTTTTTTGGATTTAACGGGCATCAAAGTTCAGAGTATGTTCGGAAACCCCACATCCTGCTGTCCCTAGGCGGCTTTGCCGCCGGAATCCCGGCCCTTCGGCCTAGGGACAATCGCTGCGGATAGGGTTTCCGGACCTACCCTAAAGTTTTTAATTTCTCCGACAACGTCCGGAAATCCTTCAAGCGTTGGATTACGTCGCCGGCCTCGCCTGCCTTCTCTTGGTGATTGATTTCCCGAGCAAGAACTGTTAGCCTTTCACGAATGCATTCTTTTACAAGCTCTTTTGCGCACTCCTGCAGCTCTTTATCAGTATCCCGCGTCATTCCGGCCAAGATCTCTCCCTTAAATTTAAAAAGGGCAAGCTTCTCGCTAATTTCGGGGGCAATAACCGTGCCTTCGTAAAGAGCCTGGAAAAGCTTAGCATTAAGGGGAACCGTAAAATGGTCGCGGATAAGGCCCACGGTTTTAACCTGTCCCTCGTGAAGAGTGAGAAGAGAGAGCAATCTTTCCTCAAGCAGAACGCGGCGGGATACGAGCGCCCCACCCCCGCTTTCTTCGACCTCCCTTCTTTCGCGGGACATAGAGGAAGGTCTTTTTCTCAATTCTTGCCAAATTGCCTCTTCCGATACGTGAAGACCTTTAGCCAACTCCCCCACCCAATGGCTGCGCTCGATTTCATTGGTAAGCTCGGAGACATATGGCAGAATAAGCGCCGCAATCTCTTTTTTCCCTTCCGCGCTTGACGGGTCGTATTTTTTAAAAGCGGACTCAAAGTAAAACTCCACCACCGGCTTTGCCGTTTCAATCGTCCGAATCCAAAGCTCCGGATTTTCCAAAACCGTATCAGCCGGATCCTTACCCGAGGGAATGGAAGCAACCTTTC
>CAYPFS010000028.1:1972-3547 GCA_964410175.1 uncultured Candidatus Saccharibacteria bacterium | reverse complement strand
TCCAAATTCCGCGGCAAGCGACAGGGATCTTTTGGTGGCAGACTCGCCAGCCGAATCCGTATCAAAAGAGCTTACTATCGTATCGGCGAGGCGCTTTAAAATTTTAAGCTGCCAAGGGGTCAGGGCCGTGCCGGACACTGCAATAACATTTTTAACTCCCGCCTGATGCGACATTAAACAATCCATCTGTCCCTCAACCACCACTACTTGATTTTTGACGCGGATTTCGTGTTTTGCCTTATCGAAACCGTAAATAGCCCGGGATTTATCGTAGATTGGAGTGTTGGGCGTATTTACGTATTTTGCCTCGGCGGTAGAAGCCTCCGGCTTCCTGTCTGAGACGAGGCTCGCCCGAGACGGCCCGTTTTCGGCTTCCTGTCTGAGACGAGGCTCGCCCGAGATGGCCCGTTTTCGGCTTCCTGTCTGAGACGAGGCTCGCCCGAGACGGCCTCTCCGAAGACTCTGCCGGTAAACCCTATCACCCGGCCGTTGGAATCTGTGATCGGAAACATGATCCTCGATCGAAAACGGTCGTACCAGGAATTACCGCCTTCGGATTTTATAGCGAGTCCCGCTTTTTCTATCTCTTGAGATTTAAAACCCCTTGCGGAGAGAGCCTTGAATAAAAAATCCCAGGATTGGGGAGCAAAACCGAGGCGGAATTCCTTAAAAGTTTCGTCCCTCACTCCTCTTTTTTTCAAGTAGTTCCTCGCGGAGGGCGTCAAGGATAGGTTCTTTTCGAAAATTTTAGCCGCCTCTTCTGAAAGTTCCCAAAGCCGGTTGCGTTCGGAACGAATGGCCGGATCCTCGCGTCTTAATTCAACCCCTGCGCGCCCCGCCAGAATCCGCAAGGCCTCCGGAAAATCGCATCCTTCGATCTCCATTATAAATTTAAAATGGTCCCCTCCTTTTTGGCAACCCCCGAAACAATGCCAAATTTGACGCGAGGGCGATACGAAAAATGACGGAGTTTTTTCCGAATGAAAAGGACAGATAGCCCTGTAATTTACGCCCGATTTCTCAAGCCTCACGTAAGACTGGATAAGATCCACAATGTCCAGCCTGGATTTTATTTCTTCTATTTGAGAATGCATAGGTGGGCACGGATAGGATCGAACTATCGACCTTCCCCTTATCAGAGGGATGCTCTACCACTGAGCTACGTGCCCAACGAATTCTATTGTATAATCAGAATAATAATTTTTCAAATCCCCCCCGATGGTCATCGGGGGGATTTAAAATTAAGAACCCGTAAAATAATCCTTCCAGCTGTTCCGACTTCGCCTCGCTGAAGTTCCGCTTCGTCGGACGCAGTCCGACCAGACGAGCGAAAGCGGGCTATCCCGATACTGTCGGGAACGCAGAGTGGCTAAGTCCGATTTGACGAACCGCGCCATCCCGGCCGCTAAAAAGCGGCCTAGGGACCGAAATTTTAGGTTACTCGGCCAATACCTATCCCGCAAAGTGCGGGATCGACCTAAGAGTGTTCGCATTCCGAGAAACGGATGTGTTCGCGTCCCTCTAGGCCAACCGATGTCGGCCAGAATCCCGGCGGCAAAGCCGCCTGGGGATAAG
>CAYPFS010000028.1:0-1962 GCA_964410175.1 uncultured Candidatus Saccharibacteria bacterium | reverse complement strand
GCCTAGGGATAAGTCCGCGATTCACTGATCCGCGTTGATCTGCGAAATACGAAGTGTTTGACTCCTAAAAGAAATGTTCCATCCACAGCTTCCGCTACGGATGCCTTGTTACGCAACATTTTTCTCTTATTACTAAGAGTGTCGGACTATATCTTCACCCCGATGACCATCGGGGGCCAACGTGTTATAACGTATTTCTTGAATACGCCATCCGTGCCGGATTTTCCGGCAACAAGTCTCTACGGGATCTACTGTCCAATTGTGTATCATTCAGAGAAAGTTTCCTGCGAAGTTCCCGATGAAAAACGGAGTTTGTGTTTGGACTAAATAGTTCCCTCGGTATTGTCTCCATACCTAGATAATAGCATACCTGAATGAAGAGTTCACCGATATTAGTTGGATTTTTCTATGCGGTTGCCCGCATAGGAAGCCATATTTGACTTCATCCCTATCACCGAATTTAGGTTGAACCGCCTTGCGGCGGGCTTTGCCTACTTCCGGCTTTCTTGATGTGACGGGCGGATTACGATAACTGGACTTGTTTCGTGTTCCCACGTAGCGTGCGGATTTCCCGCACTACGCGAGTCCGATGGTTCATCTGTGACTTTATCTGTTGTATCTGTCCAACACCTTCTCTACTATGATGCGCGCCTTGTTTTACAAGATCGGCCACATTGCAGAAAAGTTTAAAGTTTCTCGCTTTCGAAACACTCTGCAAAGGATAGGTTTGGAAAAATGGGATGATTTTCCCAAAAATATCCCGATGCGAGCCTACCGTATATCGATAGCATTGAGCATGGTTCGCTCTCGTTTCATGTTGAAAATATACCGAGCCGCATCCAAGCGTGTCTCGTACTCTTTCCAACATTTCTTTATCTTCTTCTTGAACTTTGATAAAGAATCGCAATTGAACCATTGCTCCACCTTTACGATTATACGGCGGTCTTACGAGGACATAAAAACATCCTTCTCCGTCCGTAAGACCGACAACATAGTTAGGAGAGACCATCGGTTTTGCCCTTCCCGAGCACTCAATAATTTTGAGTGCTTCGGTACTATGGCGCAGCTGACTTCTCGTGGTATTTTCCATTACCCTCATTATACCACGAGATCTCCTCGGGTCACGCATACTACTATTCCAGATATCCACATAGAGGCGGGATTCTCGCCTTCCTCATACCTCACCGCCAACATATGAGTCGGCGCCTCTTTTTTATGATGCGGCTATCTTTTGACTCGGGGCCCTTCGCCTTCAAACCTCACGGTCTAAAGACTGCCCATTCTGTCTACGCTTCGCTCGAATTAAACGAAGGAACGGATTTTAACCGTTTAGTTGCATGCGCTGCCGAGCGCGTTTACTTCTGAGTACAAGATTCGAGAACGTATTCAACGCCACGTAGCTGATTGGCGTTTACTAGCGATTCCGGCTTCATGGAGTCGAGTTGCAGACTCCAATCCGAACTGGGGCGCGCTTTGATGGGATTGGCTCCGGATTACTCCTTGGCAACCCATTGTACGCGCCATTGTACCACGTGTGTAGCCCAGGGCATCAGAGGGTCACGCTGACCTCGCGTCGTCCCCACCTTCCTCCCCCCTCTTTAACCCCGACTGCAAAAGTTTTCAGAGAAAACTTTTGCATATCACATCGCGCATCCACGCGATGTGTGTCGGGTGTAAAGAGGGGGGCGGTCTTGCCTGACACATATAACAGACAATAGGGGTTGCGTTCGTTACCCCACTTAAGGGAACAATTTACATCACGAACTGACGAGGGCCGTGCAACACCTGTTCCGATGTCCTTGTGAGACACCATCCCTTTCAGGACGGTTTCATCGGAATTTCAAGCCCTGGTGAGGTTCCTCGGTTGTCGTCGAATTGAACCACATGGTCCACCGCTTGTGCGAATCCCCGTCTATTCCTTTGAGTTTTAGCCTTGCGGCCGTACTTCCCAGGCGGCGCGCT
>CAYPFS010000027.1:0-12257 GCA_964410175.1 uncultured Candidatus Saccharibacteria bacterium | reverse complement strand
TGAGCACCCCCTCCTTTTGCGCGCTTGCGCGAAAAGGAGGGGGTAAAGGTTTTGTTCCTAAATTTCCATCGCGCTTCACGCTCGGAAATTTAGACAAAGCCCTTTAATATTAACCACTTTAGCATTATAAGCATTATAGCGCAATGTCTCGTTTTAAAAACTCGCCCATCGTAACTATTCTTCTTGTGGTTTTTGCCGCGGTGGTGGGATATGCGGCTTATAATATTAGCCGCCAAGCTTTTACCTTGGGGGGAGAGGCCGAGGATGCTAGAAGAAAAATAGAGGAACTCACCCAAAAGAAAAAGGAGCTGGAGGCTTATCTTGAGGAGATTCAAACCCGGCAGGCTGCGGAAAGGGAAGCAAAACAACGCCTGAATCTTAAACTCCCGGGCGAGGAGGTGGTAGTAGTGGAGGAGCCGCAGATTTCCTCCCCCGAAAATCAGGAAATGGGTTTTTGGGGACGGATCAGGGCGTTTTTAGGAAGGTTTTTACCCTAGGATAGAAGGATTCGAGTCCTGTTCTCCAGATTATACTTTTATTTCTTTTCCACCATCTCATCTGGCGTTGGGCGTAGTCGAGAGTACCGCGTATGATTTCATCTCTAAGTTCTTTTCCGGAGATTTTTTTCTCGAGATATTCAAGCGCAGCCCGGTACTCAAAGCCAAACTCGCGAAGACGTTTTTTGGAAAGGCCTGATTCAAGGAGCGTTTTTGTTTCGCGAAGGATGCCATGATTTATCATTCCTCTAATCCTTCTTTGCATCCTGCGAGACCAGGTTTTGCGGGGCGGATTCAGACCAAGCCACAAGACCTTGTAGGGGTTTAGTCTTTTTAGCTCGGGGCTTCGGCCGATTGATTTAGCAATTTCTATCGCGCGGATCAAACGCCGCGGATTTTTTTGCTCAATGGTTTTGGCGCGTTCCGGATCGAGTTTTTGAAGGATTTTGAGAAGCTCCGCGGCGGATTTTTTCTCTAGACGCCTTCGAAGAAGGGGATTGGGCGGAACCTCGGGGGGTTTGAGGTCGTAAACCACCGCATCAATCCAAAAGGCGGTCCCCCCACAAAGAATCGGTACTTTCCCGCGGTTAGTGACATATTTTATTGCGGCCTCGGCGCATTTTTTGAATTCGGCAACAGTGTAAATTTTTCTGGCAGACACAAAATCAATGCAGTGGTGAGGGATACCTTTATATATAAACTGTTTGGGTGCGCCGTTTCCAGGTATTGGGAAGCCGCGTTGCCAAGTACGCCACTTTCCGCGGATTTTACCTGTCCCTATATCCAACCCTCGGTAAATCTGCCGGGAATCAGCAGAAATAATTTCGCCGTTAAATCTCTTTGCGAGCTTCACTGCAAGTTCCGATTTCCCCGAGGCTGTGGGGCCGACGAGGACGATGAGATTAGGCGCCGCGAAGCGATGTTGCCCGATCGCGCCTACGGCGCGATCGGGGGGTTTTGGTTTTCGCAACATGATATTATGGAAGCCGGACTTCCCGCGGGAAGTCCGGCTTCCTAAATTTATATTTAAACACCGCTAAACAGGTCGTAGTTTTTTGACCATGTCGAGAAACTCGTCTAAAGTCGTTCTTCCTTTATCTCCAACGCCTCTTTCTCTCACGGCCACGGTTTTAGACGCGACCTCTCTCGGCCCGATTACCAAGAGGTAGGGTATTTTCTGCGTCTCCGCTTCGCGAATCCTTTTATCGAGAGTCTCGCCCGAACCGTATATCTCGGTTCTTACACCGTTCTTTTTCAGTTCCTCAAAAATTTCTTGGACAAATTTATTTTGCTTTTCGCTGATTGGAATC
Source organism: uncultured Candidatus Saccharibacteria bacterium (assembly GCA_964410175.1). Lineage (GTDB taxonomy): Bacteria > Patescibacteriota > Minisyncoccia > Sungbacterales > HO2-52-23 > CAYPFS01. The sequence goes on along the minus strand of CAYPFS010000027.1, from coordinate 10,450 downwards.
AAGACCGCCTGGACCGGCGCCAACCAGAAGGGTAGGGCCCCCTGGAAGTGTTCGAGAAGTATCCCGATGAATCTTTCAAAGGTTCCGAGTATCGCCCTATGAATCATTACCGGTCGTTTTTTAGAGCCGTCTTCGGCAACATACTCGAGTTCAAATTTCTCGGGCATCTGAAAATCAAGCTGAATGGTGGAAATAGTCCAGTCTCTATTTTGAGAATCGGTTGCGTTTATATCTATTTTGGGTCCATAAAAAGCCCCGTCTTTTTCTTTTATCTCATATTTTACTTTTGCTTTTTTGAGGGCCGATTCCAGGTTTTTTTCCGCCTCTGCCCAAACTTCCGGGTCGCCCATCGAGTTTTCCGGTCTGGTAGCCAGATTAAATGAAAGAGGCATGTCGAAGTGGGAATAGAAATCCTTTATCAGTTTTATCAGACTGGCGACCTCGTCTTCGACTTGGTCCGGCCTGACGTAATGATGGGCGTCGTCCTGGGTCATCTGGATGACTCGAAGCAGTCCACCGACCACTCCAGACAGTTCTTTACGATGAAGCCTGTCGGTTATTTCAGAAAATCTTAAGGGGAGGTCGCGATAAGAGCGGATTTTGGAAGAGTAAATAAGATTGTTTTCCGGACAGTTCATCGGTTTCAGAATATAGGTCTCGCCGTCAACATCAAGGGTGAACATATTCTCGCGATAGTGTTCCCAATGTCCCGACTTTTCGAAAAGTTCTTTTTTAACCATCACCGGCGTAGAGGTTTCTTGGTAGCCGAGAGAATCGAGCTTCTCACGGAGATATTTTTCTAGCTCGCGCCAGATTATCATTCCTTTGCCGTGCCAAAAAATTCGTCCGGGCGCGACTTCATGAAATGAAAATAGGTCGAGTTTCTGACCCATACGACGATGATCGTTTTCCGGTAAGTCCTCCTTTCTCATGATTTATCTTGTGGTAAAAGGTACTAGCGCGAGAAATCTTGCGCGTTTGACGGCTTCGGCGAGGCGGCGTTGATGAAAAGCGCAAAGACCGGATTTTTTGCGGGGGCGAATTTTGGCGCTTGCGCTCAAAAACCGACGCAGGGTTTCTGAATCTTTATAGTCCACCACGTCGCGGTTAGCGGCGCAAAAGTAACAGTGTGTAGTATTGGTCGAAATTTTGGAGCTCATAAATTTCCCCACTAATTGCCGATAGTTGCTAATATACCAATAAAGTAATCATAAGTAATTAGTAGATTGGCGCCGACTAGTAATTGGTAGGGATCTAGAATGGAATATCTTTAATATTTATTTCTCCTCTTTCTTCTTCCAAATCAATCACCGGCGTTGTATCCTGCGGTTTTTGTTCGTTTGCCGGCTTCTCGGCTTCGGCGGGGGTCGTAGAAGCGCGCGGCCCCAACTGTATCCGCTCGGCAATTATTTCGGTTTTCCAGTGTTTGTTGCCTTGCTGATCCTGCCAATTGCGAGTTTGGATTCGGCCTTCCACCAGGACCGAACTGCCTTTACGCAGGTACTGATTCACTATTTCTGCATTACGACCAAAAGCGACTACGTTGTGGAATTCGGTTTGTTTTTGTTTCTGACCCGAGGAGTCGGTATAAAATCTGTTGGTTGCGACCCCAAAACCGCAAACTGCCTGTCCCGAGGTGGTTTGTCGCAGTTCCGGATCGCGGGTCAGGTTTCCGAAGATGAAGGCTTTGTTTAGATTCATGTCAATGTTGTCTAACCAAGCACTCAAGGCCCATACTCGGGCATCTTCTTGGGTGCTCACATCAGACCATAATCTATTATTTCCTCCGTATTCAATGTTGAGTGCTTGGTTAGCCACAACATTGAGCACCCCCTCCTTTTGCGCGCTTGCGCGAAAAGGAGGGGGTAAAGGTTTTGTTCCTAAATTTCCATCGCGCTTCGCGCTCGGAAATTTAGACAAAGCCCTTTACTTTCCTAAGATTTCTTCCAGTTTTTTATCCAGCGCCTCAAGATCCAATCTCTCGGCCGGCTGTTTGGGTTTACGTAGGGGGGCTCTCGGACGAGGAAGGGCGGAGCGTCCAGGGAGCGGGAAAGCTATTTGGGGCCTTGTCCCGATTTCTTCCTCAACCAACAGATGACGGAGAAGGTTTTCTTCCGCTTTCAACTTTTTCTTGAGTTCCGGCAGGCGATCCGGGTTCAAACCAAAGGTGATCCAGCCAAAGTAGGCAGTGGCCATTTTCTTCACCGGATAACTTAGTTCGCGCCTGTAAGGCGATTCGACATGCCGTATAGTCCCTTGAGATTCTTCTATAATTTTAGTTAATTTTCCGGCTTCGGTCAAAACGCCCTCTTCGGAGAGGGAGGAGGAAAGAAGATAGGCCAGTTCATAGTTCTTGGGGTCGACGCTCATATCAATAGAGTGAAATATAGCAGAAATGGCCGGAGGGGTCAACCCCATGAGGTATAATAGGTATAATCCACGAACATATTCAGGAATCGTAGAATGGGGGTATGTGAACAACATATGCCCTCATTGCAAATCGAATATGCCCGGGGATTAAACAGGTGAGATGGTGAGCTGGCGAGTTTTATCTCACGGGGCAACCGTTAAATTTTAAACTCAATAACATCCCCGTCCTGCACCACGTATTCTTTCCCTTCGGTCCGCAGCCAGCCCAGGTCTCTCGCGCGGTTCCATGATCCGGCTTCAAGCAGTTTTTCCCAGGGAATAACTTCTGCCCGAATGAATTTTTCTTCGAAATCAGAGTGGATGGCGCGGCCTGCGCGGGGCGCGCGCGATTCCCTCGGGATTGTCCATGCGCGCGTCTCGTCCTCGCCGGTGGTAAAGAACGTAATTAGCCCAAGGGTTTCGTAACCAACTTTTATCAACTGATCAAGGCCGCTCGACTCTATGCCCAAAGATTTTAGATATTCTTTTCTTTCCTCGTCAGAAAGTTCCGCAAGTTCGGACTCGATCTTGGCCGAAATAACTGCGTATGAAGCAGGGCCAATTCGGTCTTTCAACTTTTGATCCGGCGTCCATCTTTCTCCATACGCCCCACCATTATTATTATTTTTTGACGAAGAAGTCGGAACCCCGACCTCGCGCCGGGGCTGAACCTGGCTTTCTGAAGCGTTAAAAACATAAATGATCGGTTTCTCGGTCAAAAGCTGCAGTCCAGAAAACATTCCAATATTCTGCAGAATATTAGAATGTTGCATAGAATGTTGCAGCTGGCCGGTTTTAAGGCCGTCGGAGATTTTTTGGAGAAGCGCAAATTCTTCAGCCGCTCCTTTTTTTCCCGCCTTCACTTCTTTTTGCAGAGTCCCCAGCCGCTTATCTACTGTCTCCAAGTCCTTCAGAATCAATTCGTATTCCAAAACTTCAATGTCTGCCAACGGATTTACGGCGTTTGCCACGTGGATGATATTTTCGTCTTCGAAGACGCGCACTACTTCTGCGATCGCGTCAACATCCCGAATATGGCTCAAGAATTTATTCCCAAGCCCCTCGCCTTCGGCGGCTCCCTTTACGAGCCCCGCAATGTCCACAAATTCCACCACTGCCGGAATGGTTTTTTGGGAAGCGGACATTACGGCAAGTTTTTCCAGCCGTTCATCCGGTACCACCACCACCCCGACGTTGGGTTCAATGGTGCAAAAAGGATAATTTGAAATATCAACCTTTTTCCTGGTCAGGGCGTTAAAAAGAGTAGATTTCCCTACATTAGGAAGGCCGACTATGCCGATTTTGAGAGACATAAAATTTATGGTAAGTTAAAGATTATGAAAGTCAACCCAACAATTTTTCGAGAATATGATATTCGGGGCAGAATTGATACTGCCGGAGAACTGACAAATGAGAATATTGAAGTGATAGGCCGCGGATTTGCAACTTTTCTACGGCGGCGGGGAATAACAGACGCGATTGTCGGTTACGACGGACGTCCATATTCAAAGAGTGTGAAAGAAATTACCACCAAGGCCCTTTTGGAATCCGGAATCAATGTGACGGAAATAGGACAGGTTTTAGTCCCGATTTTTTATTTCGCCCAATATTTTCTAAAAAAGAAAGGCGGTGTTATGATAACCGCCTCGCACAATCCGTGGGGCTGGAGTGGTTTCAAACACGCGTACGACTATTCTGCAACTCTCGTTCCCGAAAATATGAGGGAACTTCAAGATGTCATATCCCGCGAGGATTATCCTACCGGAGGAGGAAAACTGGAGTTATTCTCCGACATTATAGAAGAATATACACGCGATGTATTAGGACGCGTAAAAATAGCTAAGCCGTTACGGGTTCTCATCGACGCGGGAAACGGTACGGCAGGACCTATTGTTCCGGATATCTTTCGAAAAGCCGGTTGTGTCGTCTTTGAGCAATATACCGAAATAAAGGAAGAAAGACATCATGATGCCAATCCCAGTACAGTTGGAATGCTAAACGTCATGTCCGAAGGCGCCCAAAATAATAAAATAGACGTTGTCTTGGGGTTTGATGACGATGGAGACCGGCTGGGTGTAGTGGACGAGAAAGGTAATATCGTATGGCCGGACAGAATTCTCGCGCTACTGGCGAGGTCGGTCCTTAAGGAAAATCCCGGCTCCAAGATCGTTTTTGACGTAAAAATGTCAGAGGGCCTTATAGAGGATATTAAAGCCCACGGAGGCCATCCCGTAATGTGGATTACCGGTCATTCGTATATAAAGGCAAAGGCAAAAGAGATAGACGCTGCCCTAGCCGGAGAGCGATCGGGCCATATTTTTTTCCGCAGGAATTACTATGGCTTTGACGATGCAACTTTTGCAGGCCTGAAATTACTGGAATTTTTATCGGTGGACGGCCGACCGTTATCGGAAATAGTCAAAACTCTGCCTCATTATTTCACTTCTCCTGTTTGGCATGTCCCCTGTGCAGATGAAAAAAAATATGACGTTGTCAAAAAACTGACTGAAGAGTTAAAGCAGGAATACGGCGCGGAAAAAGTCGTTGATATCAATGGCGCGCGAGTATACTTCGAAGACGGCTGGGGGCTTGTGCGCGCTTCTTCCAACATACCAGCGCTCGTGCTTGTCTTCGAGGCAAAAACCGAGGAGGGTTTAAAAAAAATCGAATCAGTCTTTCGTGAGAAGCTTTCCCGCTATGAAGAACTGGGCAACGAATGGACAAGCGGGTAAAAAATGGTAGTGTATCCATATGGATATTCTGCTCACCATTTTGTTAGTTGTAGTCATTGCCGGCTTTGCCGGAATTTTTTGGTTTTTGGTTAGGCGCGAAAAAAATACTTCGGAGAAGCCCCAAGATGCTTTATTGATGCTGCAGAATCAGATAAACGAGGTAGTGCGGACTCTCAACGAACGTTTGTCCGAATCCACCCGGATGTTTCAGAATCAGTTCGGGACCACCGCGCGTATTACTCAAGAAGTGACGGAAAAACTCACACGGCTTGAGGAGACTAACAAGCAGGTAATGAGTTTTGCGGATCAGTTGAAAAATCTGGAAGATATTTTAAAGAACCCCAAACAAAGAGGGATTTTGGGAGAGTACTACCTTGAAACCCTGCTTAAAAACATTTTTCCGCCCGGCATGTACCGGATGCAGTATGCTTTCAGCGACGGGATGATTGTGGATGCGGTTATTTTCGTAAAAGACAAATTGATTCCCATTGATTCGAAGTTCAGTTTGGAGAATTACAATCGGATCCGCGAAGAGCGCGACGTTTCGGAAAGGGAACGGCTGGAAAAAGTTTTCCGGCAGGATTTAAAAACTCGGATTGATGAAACCGCAAAATATGTCCGGCCCGAGGAGAACACTCTGGATTTTGCTTTTATGTTCATTCCGGCCGAGGGCATTTATTACGACCTGCTCGTAAATCAGATAGGAACCGTCAAGAGCAATACCCGCGATTTAATAGAGTACGCTTTTATCGAGAAAAAGGTGCACATCGTCTCTCCCACCACTTTTCTTTCCCATTTAAAGATGGTCTTGCAGGGATTGCGGGCTTTACAAATTGAAGAGTCGGCTAAAGAAATTAAAAAACATGTAGAGGAACTCGAGCGGCATCTTTTAAGTTACGACACGTATATGAGGAAGCTTGGCACGCATCTAGGAACCGCGGTTAATACTTATAATACCGCCTATAAAGAATTTGGGAAAATTGATAAAGACGTTCGGAGAATCACTGGAGAGGGAGTTGGCGTAGAGCCGACATTTTTGGAGGGCCCGGCGCAAATTGAAGAACAATGATTGAAAAAAAATACAAAACCCGTTTAAGGAGGAGTTCCACTTGAAATCCTCCACCGATTTTGTTAAATTAAACCAGATGTTTGCGGTGGTTAAAACCCCGCCCATATCGCTCTGCGATATAACTGGGCAAGCGGGCGGAAAAGGATTATGTCACAATTTGCAGTAGTTAAAACCGGGGGTAAACAATTTTTGGTGAGCCCGGGACAAAAATTAAAAGTGGAAAAACTAAACGCCGAAGAAGGCGGGAAGTTTGTATTTGAGGAAATAATGCTGGTTTCCGACGGTAAAAATATTGAAATAGGAACCCCTTTGGTAAAAGGCGCGAAAGTCGAGGCCAGGGTTTTAAAGCAGGGAAGAGCGAAAAAGGTGATTGTTTTTAGGTATCATTCCAAAACCCGCTATAGAAAGAAAAGGGGGCATCGACAGCCCTTTACGGAGGTTGAAATAACGAAAATAGCGGTTTAAAAACCGCTATTTTCTGTTGGTCAGGGCGTTTTTCAAAGTTATTTCATCCGCATACTCGATTTCCGAGCCCAAAGCGAGGCCTCGTCCCAGGCGGGAGACTTTGAATCCGGGATACTGATTTTTGAGCGGAGCCAAAACCCGTTCGATGTACATTGCAGTAGTGTCGCCCTCGGTGTTGGCGCTGGTTGCAAGGATTACTTCGCAGCTTGAGCCGGACTCAAGAATTTTTTTTACGCGTTCTGCGAGTTCTCCAAGGTGCAGGGGCGCGGGAGAACTTTCATCCAGGGGCGAGATAAATCCGCCCAGCACATGATAAAGGCCGGAGTACGATCCGGTTTTTTCAAGGTTGTGGAGGTCTGATTCTTTCTCGACCACCGCAATCAGGTTGGTGTCCCTCTTAGGACTGCGGCAAAAAGAGCAAAGAATTTGTCCAAGGGTTTCGGTTTCGACGCTCCTATAGCACTGGCTGCAGAATTTGACCCTGCCTTCAAACTCCTCGAGGGCCGCTACGAGTTCAGGCGAGGAACCGCTTTTCAGCAGGTAAAAAACAAAACGAGCCGCTTGTCTTGGTCCGATGCCGGGGAACCGAGCAAATAGTCCGATTAGCTTATTGATTGGTTTCGGATACAAGGAAAGTGCTACGAAATACGAAAAAATACGAAATTACGAAAGGCGCTTGTTCGTTTTCGTACTTTCGTACTAATTCGTATTTCGTAGCCCTACAAGGATTCTTCAAAATGTTTGGCTATGGAACGGAAACTGGCGGTTTCGTCATGGAAGTATAACTCCACTTTTCCGGTCGGCCCATTACGATGTTTTTCAACCAGAATCTCGGCAATGTTTTTACGATCGGTATTTTTTTTATCCTTATCTTCGCGGTAGATGAACATAACCACATCCGCGTCCTGCTCGAGGGAATTATGGACTATAAAATCGTTGGCTACAAAGTTGTGCATGCCGGGCACCGTTGCATCAAATACTTCCTCTACTCCCAGGGGAATTACGGATACAATCTCGTCCCAATAGATATCTGAACCCGCAATGGCAAACAGGGCATCGCTTTTAGGAGCGTTGGCAACGCGCGTCATTCTCTCCCGGGAAAGCCCGTGTTTCATAAGGGTCGATCCGCAGTAGGCCGTGTTAATACCATCCGCGACTTCACGCCAGCCCCATCCCATGGCGTCTTTAGCCGGTTCAACGTTAAGCCGCCAGGCTTCTTTGGGAATAGCGTCGGTGTTATGATTGGGCTTGATTTCTTGCAGAGCTTTTTTAAGTTCCGGCACAATTCGGCCACGTTCCCCGAAAGAGCCGATTTTTTCGCAGAAGGCTAACTGATTAACGCTTCCCTCAATGCAGACCTGATAGTTTGGACCATACGAACCCTTTGGACTACTCCGGAGAGAGCTCCAAATGCCGAGTCGTAATATAAGGTGCTGGATTTGTTCGGCAAGCTCCCGACTGTTTGTTGTATAGTAAATCTCGCCGGCAATTTTCCTTCCCGGGAGTTTCCTCCACGATATGTTTCCGTCTGTTGACCAGAGGTGGTGGAGAAAAAGTTTAATGCGTTCTTCATTGGCGGTGAAAAGAGCGCCCGGCAATTTTTTGCTATGCGAACGGACGCTTTCAATTCCGAGCTTCCGGAACCAGAGTGTGATGGGGTGGTACTTTCCGCGGGTGAGACGATAGGGGGAAGGCAGATACACGTGGAACCAGTTTTCCTGAGGCACGATACGCGGAGATATACCAAAGAGGCGCCTTGCAGTCTCTGCGACGATCCGTATATTAGCCCGATCCGCGCTGGTACAGTGAATAGGTTGATGGGGAAGAACGCAACCGTTACTAATCAGGTGAGCAAGCAGTATTAGTTCATTATCACTAAGCGATGACGGGGGCTCTATAGGTGTGAGTGAACGCGGTATTGCAACATATTCTCCTATCTCCAGGGTATCGAGCCGCTTCCACCCTCCAATAGTGAAGAAGGGATGATTTGCAGATGCTTTAATAGTTCTGCCGCTTGCAGTTTTTAGATCAAAGAGTTGTTTGCGGCCGCTTGAAAATACTTTAGAAATTTTTTGTATCTCCAAGCGCCACCGGTCATTAAGCGTGAATACCGGTATATCTTTCTTTCCTACCAGGTCTTTGATAGTAATTCGTTCCCCGGTGTCGGCCCGCATAATAAGTGTGTCTCCGGCTAGACACCCGCTTTCGCGTAAATCCGATAATTTCGGAATCGCCGGATGTCTCATCTCAACTCCGCGTGAAAGCTGGGACACCGCAAGCACCGGGACATTGAGTTCTTTAGCCATGGCTTTAAGGGATCGGGAAATTTCCGAAACTTCCTGTACGCGGGATTCTGTTCTCTCGGGGCCCCTAATGAGCTGGAGGTAATCAATCACCACAAGTCCCAAATCTTTTTCCGCCTGCAGCCGTCTTGCTTTTGCGCGGATTTCGGTAGGAGTGGGGGAAGGGCTATCGTCAATGTATATAGGAAGATCGTTTAAGACCTCCATTGCATCCCGTACTCTCGTAAAATCGTTTTCCGGACCTTCGTCCCGCAGGCGTCCGGTGCGGAGGCGCCATAAATCCACGTTGGCTTCCGAAGCAATCATACGATCAATCAGCTGTTCGCGGGACATTTCTAAACTGAATATGCCGACCGCTTTTTTTTCGCCGCGCGCCACGTTTTTGGCAAAATTCAGCGCAAGCGAGGTTTTACCCACGCTCGGACGCGAAGCAAGAATAATAAAATCCGATTTTTGCAGACCCCCCAAGTAGTTGTCGAGGTCCGGAAAACCCGTGGTTACGCCGCGAAGCACCCCATCCCCCTTGTGCAGGCGATCAATCCTTTCCCAAGCTTCTTCGAGGGCCTCGCGCACAGCTACAAATTCTTGGCGCAGGGAGTCTTTGGCCACCCCGAAAATTTTTTGTTCGGCCTCGTCAATAATTTCTTCCACGTCCTCGGCCTCTCTGTACCCCAGTTGCGCAATATGGTGCGAGGCGTCAATAAGGTCGCGGAGCAGGCGTTTGCGCCGGACTATGGAGGCGTAGTGCGCGACATGAGTGGCGGTTGGAACCAGATTGATGAGCGAAGCGAGATAGCTTGAGCCGCCGACTTCCTCGAGTTTATTTTTTTCGCGTAGTCTCGTAGTAACTGATAAAACGTCAATCGGCTCTCGGCGGTTGAAAAGATCAAGCATCGCCTCGTAAATTTCCTGATGGACGGGTTTATAAAAATCCCGTACGACCAAAGAATCCACGACTTTGTAAATCGCGTCTTTATCAAGCATCAAGGATCCCAGCGCCGACATCTCGGCCTCGACATTCTGCGGCGGTATGCGGATCTCGGTAATTGATTTCTCCGTTGAGATTAACGCCATTTTAATTTGAAGATAACTCTATAATCGTTAGGATGCCGCCGCATCGAAAGGGGGTCGGGGAAAAGCGGGAGGGTTTCCCCGTGTCGGAAAATATTAAAAACCGAGGGTTTTTAAGGAGTGCGCCGAGTCCACCCGGTTGAGGCGCGCGACGCGGCGGTATGCGGATCTCGGTAATTGATTTCTCCGTTGAGATTAACGCCATTAATACGTTAGTAAAATCCAAATTTCAAAACAAAATTACGAATTCAAAAGTACCTTTTTAGGTCGTTAATGCTAAAGCCTAGCGCCTAGTTATACGTTACACGTTTGCTGTTAAATGCCAAGAGGAAAAGGTGGGGATTGAGATTCCTTGACAAAGTTTTCTAAATTTGTCATGATACAGTACGGAGTGTAAGCTC
>CAYPFS010000026.1:0-13551 GCA_964410175.1 uncultured Candidatus Saccharibacteria bacterium | reverse complement strand
GTCTACTTCATTTACAACGCTATAGCGTTGTAAATGAAGTAGACGAAGTTAATTCCTGGACTATAATAAATGAAGCTCCCTGCGCCAAGAGCGCAGGGTATCTTGAACGGAATTCTTCCGTAGCCGAATACCCCCCTTCGCTCCTCGCTGAAAGCTCGGAGCTTCGGAAGGGCTATTCTCCTCGCCTTCATCCCTGCGGCGAGACCGCAGGGTATTCGGCGAAGGCGAATAAAGATTATGACAGATTTGGCGGATAATAGACGTGCACGGTTTGACTACGAAATCCTCGAAACCATCGAGGCGGGTATTGAACTGCGTGGATTTGAGGTAAAATCCGTCAAAACCGGGCATATAAACTTGGCGGGCGCGTTTGCGGTTATAAAAAACAATGAAGCCTGGCTATTGAACACTACCATTCCGCCCTATCAGCCCGGAAACACGCCATCCGATTACGACCCCACGCGCTCGCGCCGACTCCTCCTCCGTAAATCCGAAATCAAAGAACTTATCGGAAGGGCTAGCCAAAAGGGATTGACTTTGGTGCCCTTAAAAGTGTACACTAAGAAGAGTAAAATCAAGGTCCTTTTGGGACTGGGTAGACATAAAAAGAAAGGGGACAAACGGGAGACCATAAAGAAACGGGAGGCAGAACGAGAGATGGAACGAGCTACGAAGCTAAAAGTTTGATGGGGACGACCGGCTTCGACGGAAGAACGAAGCGGTTAAAATCGGGCCGAGGATGTAAGAAAACTCGTTAAACTTCTTACAAACAATAAGTGCAAACTTATTTGCTAGGTTAAGAGATGCATTCAATCTCCAACCTGCCTACGCTTTAGCGTAAGCCATCGGTCCTCTCGCGCTTGTAAAGAGGGCTACCGGTGTTATACTCTCAAGCTTGATCCCGACGACGTTCGGTAAGCGGGATGACATTCACCGAACAGTTATTCCCTCAGTTTATCTGAGAGTACACCCGTATAAATTTTAATCGCCGACTCCTCCGCACGCGGGTTCAATTCCCGCCGTCTCCACGTAATAGCTCAAAAACATCCAACGCCGTTATCGCATAAATCAATATATTCGCATCTCGCCCGTAAGGGTGGTAGATGAACAAGGCCAAAACCTCGGGATTATGGAAACCTCCGAGGCTTTACGTATTGCAAAAGAACGCGGCCTGGATTTAATTGAGATTGCGCCGACCGTCAATCCGCCAGTGGTGAAAATAATGGACTTCGGTAAGTTTAAGTACATACGCGAAAAAGGCGAGCGAGAACACGGGAAAAAACAAAAAGAAGTCGAGCTAAAGGGCGTCCGTATAGGATTTACCACCGGAAAACACGATCTCATGCGACAAGCCCAAAAAGTTGAGGGGTGGATTCTTGAAGGCAACAAGGTACGGATTGAAATGAAACTTCGCGGGAGGGAAAAAGCGCATGGGAACCTGGCCTTTCAGAAATTTAACGAGTTTCTCGGAATGGTGCCGTTGGAAATAAATGTAGAGGCGCCGCCCAAAAGATTTCCGCAGGGAATAACCGCGGTAATTTCAAAAAAATGAAGCCTGACCAATTACTTATAGTTACCAATATATTAATCCGCAATTGGTAGCTTAGTAGCGATTGGTAATTAGTAGGGAACGGGATGAGAAAAGCAGTCCTCAAGCGCATAAAAATTACTAAAACCGGGAAAATGCTCTACCGGAGAGCCGGAAAAAATCATTTTAACGCGAAAGCCGCGCGGAAAATTCAGTTGCGCCAAAAACGGTGGACAACCTTTCCCAGAGAAATGGAGAAGAAAATAAGGCAATACCTATAGGCCCTAGGCGTTAGGCTCTAGGCACTAGCATCAGGGAGCCTAAAGCCTAAAGCCTAAAGCCTAAAGCCTAAAGCCTAATATGGTAAGAGTTAAACGCGGCGTCGCCGCCCACAAAAAACGCGAAAAACTGTTAAAGCAGGCCAAGGGTTTTAAATGGGGCCGCAGATCCAAGGAGCGTCTGGCAAAAGAAGCTCTGCTTCATGCCTGGCCCCACGCCTTTAGAGGACGCAAACAAAAAAAGCGGAATTTCCGCGCCCTATGGCAGGTAAAGATCGGCGCGGCCGCAAGAGCGCAGGGTTTTTCTTACAACAAATTTATGATGCGTCTTAAGACAAAAAATATGGCGCTGGATAGAAAAATTTTGGCGGAACTCGCCGAACGGCATCCGGAGGTATTTCAAAAATTAACTGATTGAAGTCCGACTTCAATCAGTTCAATGAACTTACGCCTTTTAAAATCCCGTACATAATCAAGTTATGCGCGGGATTTTTAGACTACTCACGGGTAAACTCAACAAGAACATTATTCCGCTTCCAAAGCGTTTGATCTATAACCGTGAGATCGGCAACGTATCTGCCGGGAGTAAGTTTTTGGTTTGCGAACTGGTTAAGATCCATCCCCGTAGCCTCGTCCTTCACTGAGGGAACCGTGAGAGCCACGACCCTATTCAGTTCGTTTAGCTGGCCTTTCGACAAAGCGACCCTCGCCCCGGCTCTAAACATAAATGCCTCGCGAGTGGTTTTGTTCCAGAAATCCACTTGTAGAATCAAATGTGCGACGGCATTGTCTCCCGTAATCTCCCAATCCAGACTTTTGTAAGGTACCAGTAGTATGAAAGTTAAAGCGCTCTTGCCGTTTGTCCCCTGGGTTTTAAAGGCGTTAAAGTACGGCACGGGTAGAAAAGCGGAGTTGGGACTAACCCTAAACTCCCGGCCTGCGGGAAGTTCCTTCAAAACCCCCATGACGGAAGGTCCAATGCGCCTTTCGATTTCTGAAGCGGGTTTAGGGGGTCTAAGTACCTGCCTCGGACTCCCTCCCAGAGGCGAGAACTCAAAAATCGCGCGCCGGAACATATATTCCGGGTCTGAAGCCTCAAGCTCCCGTTCAAGAAGAATAAACTCTTGAGGCGTTGAGATATGTCTTTGCGCAAGCTCCATAATCCGCTCTTCATAGTAAAACGAGACGGATTCAAAGAGCCGCAAGCCTCCAGATCCCCATTTTTGGTAGAAGAGGAACCGATAAAGTTCCTGACCGTACTCATCGTTATAAATCCAGAGCATAAGGTCGGCCAGATGATCTTTACCCGTTATCTTGGCCCTGATTTGAGGTTTTCCGCGGAAAGGATAAAGCCGGATATAAACCTTGGCCGCATCGCCTTTTCTTCCCCCATTGTCAACAAAACGAAACCCCGGAATGCTATAAAGGCCCGAATCGAGGAAAAACACCTCGTTTTTGACATCGGCTATCGCCTGATCCACCAAGACCTTGAATTCGTTCTCCGGCGTGGTTCGATTGGGATCCTTCTCGTTCCAGAAATTGGTTTTAAACTTTTCAAGCTCTTCGAGAGTTGTTGTTGTTTTGATTGCTTGCTCCTCGGCTTCTGTCAGCCATTCTTCGTATTCGTAGAGAAAATCTTTCCTCGCCTGCTCCAAAGGACTTAGCGGTTTAGAATTCCCGGGAGTTTTTGCCGCACAACTCCAACCGGCAAGCAGTGTAAGGATAAGGAAAACGCTCCAAAGATTTCTTCTCACTGCCCCCCTCCTTTCAGAAATTCATTCGGATTCATTTTCAAAATATGGTAGTCCTTGCCCAGCCGGAATTCCTGACCAACCGTGAGTCTTTTTTCGGAATCCCACGCCAGCGCTTGGCTATAGGGAATCACGTCTTTTTCCCCACCGCGGCTATAGCGCCAGACGCCGGCATAGTTTCGAAGCCATGTTTCGGTCGCCTCCCGCTGGAATCTGAGATTAGTCCGCTGATCAAGCTCCAAGAAGTAGCGTTCGTAAACAATGGGGTCGGCTTTTTCGCGCCGCTTTTTCAACTCTTCTTCAATTTTCGCTTGGGCCCTCGAATCAAGAAATTCCTGCCGCGAACCTTCATCCCTGACCCTGCGGCGAATATGGAAAAAGGGCTGGTAACGCATCCACACCCGTATAAATTCATCCGGGTTTGCCGGGTTTTGATATTTCACGATAAATCCGAGGTACAAAGTTACATCGTCGAGAGGCTTAACCCCGAAACTGGAACGCTCCACTTCGACCCAACCGCTAATGTCGGGCGGCGGCGGGTTTATCTCGTTTGGAAGCTGGGCTCTAGCCAAAACCGGAAAAATCAGGAGAAAAGTAAGGGTAAAAAAGCTTTTCATAAACTACTCCCTGTTATCAATGAACGTACTATATTATAAGAGTACCGCGGTAAAAAATGGTGTCAACTCCAAGTAAAGAACCCGCTCGAAAGCGGGTTCGCATGACAAGTTTACCAACCGTAGGCAAGAACCGCATCTATTCTTCTTTCTCTGAAACCATCCTGATTCGTCCAGGCAACGACTACGTTGAGCGGAATGCCTAAGAACGGCAGAGGCGGAAATTGCGCCAAACCTCCCACGGCTTTACCCTGCTGCGCCGGAAGAGGACTTTTGGCAAATCCGGTTCTGCCCCAATCTGCAAACAGAGCTCCTCTGACCGGAGCGATAGCGCCAAATCCTGCGGGGAAAACAATTCCCTCAAGAAGCGGGAAACGCAACTCCGCGCTTCCATAAATCGCCTGATTCCCGGCTAGACTCAAACGCGGGAATCCACGGAGGGTATGATCGCCTCCCATAAGGATCACTTCCCCGTTTTTACCGTTAAACACCGCGTCTCCCCTCAAAGCTACGAGAGTCCTGCCCCCCAAATACTGGTATCTGCGTCCGTGAAGTTTGAAACCGGCGTATCCAAGAAGATTGCCGGCCGGCGGGGCAAGCTCGGCGCAAGCGGATAGCGCATTTCCGTGGAAAGGACCCAAGGTTGCGTAAGACCCGAGTACCGTGTCTCTCACGTAACAGCCCTTAAATACCGCCGCCGTTCCGGTAGAATCCGTCAAATACCCGGTCAAAGCCTCATCGGAAAAGCCGGGGGTCAGCGGATCAAGTCCGAGAAAGTATCCGACCAAATCCGGGTCTTTGGCAAAAGATTTACCCCTAAATTCAACCCCGGCTTCCAGGCGCTCGAATTTATTTACGGGCCGCTGGACAAAAGCTCCAATGCTTGACTGCCTTAGCCAGGTAAGATTCAGGAGCGGCTGGTCTTGGGGATAACCCCCAAAAAGATCCCAGAGCTGATACCTCAAAGGAAGCTGGGAGAAAGAAACGTTGAATCCCCACTTAAGCCGTTTCGCAAGATTAAGGTGAAGATAATTCACCTCCTTATAGTCGTAGTTCGTCAAAAACCCAAAGACGTGATGATGATTTTCCAGAATATCGGAAATCGCCAGAAATCCTCCGCCTGCGAATCCGCCGTAGTAAGGATTGGTCGAAACAGCCGCAAAACCTGCGGCCCGTCCAATTTGCCATTTCTTGGGATGACTCGACGGATTTTCGAGCTGGCGCGGATCAAGCTTTCTCTTGGAAAGGGCCGCGTCCGTGAAAACGAACTGCCCGGATTCGCCCTTATCCACGGCTTTGTATTGCCGAATCGGCGTTTTGAGGGTCAGTTCGAATACATCTTCGCCGAGAGGCGGCGTCTTGTCGCTATCCCAAAGAATCGAAGCAAAGACCTTATTAGGATTATCCGGGGCGGGTACGGGATTCGCAACTCCGCCGGGGAAATTGGTCCATTGGCTCACGATTCTTTTCGGATTGCCGGATTCGTCTGTCTCGAAGTCCAGGGTATAGAGATTCCAGATCCAATCCGCTTCGTCCGAGACGTAAAAGATTCGTTTACCGTCGTGGGACCAGACGGGCATTATGTTATGGAATCGTCCGAAAGTGAGCTGTTCTCTCCTGCCGGTTGCAAGGTCCAAAAGCCAAAGATGCTGAAATTCATTCTCGGAGTCGCCGTCTGAACTTACGTAAACCAACCTGGAGCCGTCCGGAGAGATAGCCGGTCCCGTGTCAAAAGCAAGATCATGCGTTAAGTTGGTGAAGTCTCCGGTTTCGAGATCCAAAACGTAAATGTCCCTCGTCGCGTCTTCCGCGGCCGAGAAATAAATCTTTTTCCCGTCAGAACTCCAGGACAGGCCAAACGCCTGATCAAACGGGATTTCAATCTCTTCCAATATCTTCCCCGGCTCCGCAGCGTCCAGAACGAAAAGCATATGGTCTCGATTTTTCCTCGCGAACAAAGCGATTTTTTTGCCGTCCCTGGAATAGGCAAGGCTGGAACCGTTAAAGAGGGTGTCCTGGACCAAATACTCCCAGGGTCTTGGCGGGAAATACGGAGTCCAATTGACAAGCCGGCGCTTTTCTTCCCGCTCTTCCGGAGAATCGGTTTCGAGCGGAATAGAGAGTTTCGCAAGAATCGGTCCGTTTTTCATCTCAGTAAGGACGAAGAGTTCTTTTCCATCCGGAGACACAACCGGAGCAAGGGTTGACTCTTTATGCCAATAAGGGATAACTGAGCGGCCCCTAAAGTTCACTGTTTCTTCAAGAGGTTTGGGCCGTTTGGCTTGTTCCAGCTTGTAGGTTTTAACCCAGTATTCTTTAAAGGCCCTGTTGAAAACCTCCGGATTGACATCGGGATTTCCCAGTTTTCCTTCGGTTAGTTTGAAGATAAGCTCTCCTAATTTGTCGCATTCGGTTCTAAGTCCCTGGGCTTGGAAATTGACGCCTTGAGCAAATTCCTCTTCAAGGAAAGAATGTACGACCCGCCAGGCGATATAAGTCAAAAATTCGCCCGGTCGACTTGACTTAAGCGCTTCCCAGGTTGGAATAAACTCGGCTGGAACCAGCCGCGGACCTCGTCTCCGGAGAAAAATGTCGTCTCGGTCGTACGGCCGATGCAAACTGACAACAAAGTCCGCCCCGCCTTCGTAAAAACCCCGAGGCAGGTCGCAGTGGGGTCTAAAAGGTACTTGCATACGCGGCCGCGGTCGGATGTCGAGCTGGAAAATATGAACCAGCTCATGCAGGTTGATCGTCGCTCTGAAATAAGGATAGTAATCCTCTTTGACGGAGATCCTGTTTCGGTAGGGGTCGACAATACCCTGAGGAGTTTCGGGCATAAATGGATCCTGCAGGATGTTGCTTGACTCCATTTCTTGGTGGGTAGCAACCAAAATCACATCAACTCGTTTTCCAAGTTCATGCTTGAAAATCTTGCCGCTAAGGAGATAAAAGTCCTCGAGGAACCCTGCGGTTTTTTCAAGGTGGTAAGCTTGATTTGGATCGCCTAGATCAAACTTGTGATGGATATCAAAGTGTTCGGTTTTGGTAATTCTCCAGTCTTTATCCTCCCAGTTGACGAGGTTTTTTCCGAAGTAAACTTCAAGGAAGTTTACTTGGGCCACCGCGGGGCAGGCCCAACCCAACAAAACAAAAAGAAGAGCCAAGAAGAGTCTGGTAAACACTTTCGCCTCCTATTTATCAAGGTTCTAAGCTATGAATCCACCTTACACCGAACAAGGCTTATGTCAATAAAGCTCTGAATTTAAAAAATCTAGTGAGGTTGAACCTCACTAGATTAAAACTCGGAAAGAAATTTTTGAAAAGGAGCGGGGTCTTTAAACGGCCCGACCATAGCAAGATTAAGTCGTTCGGGCCGCAGGACTTCTTGAGCCACCCCGCGAAGACTCTCCGGAGTTACGGCCTCAATTTTAGCAAAAACTTCCTCAACCGTTCGAGGTTTTCCGGTTATCATTTCCTCTCCTCCCACAAAATTCGCCACTGCATTGGACTGTTCAAGCCCGATAAGAGTTGTCCCGCGAATATAATCCTTCACCCGCTGCAGTTCCCGAAGACTCACCTCCTCATTCAGTATTCTTTTGTACTCCTCAAGAATCGCTTTTACAGCTTTCTCAACGTTCTTATGGTCAACCCCTGCGTAGGTCACAAGGTAGCCGCGATTCGAATAAACCTGATTATCGCTCCCCACCGCATAAGCCAGCCCCATTTTTTCCCGGACTTTAATAAACATTCGCGAGGACATGCCGCTTCCGAGAATCGCCGCCAAAACCTCCAAATCGAAACGGCGCGGATTAAGAGCGTCATACCCCCGGAATCCGAGCATAACGTGGGTTTGGTCGGTTTCTTTATAGAATAAAGAGCTCGCGGGGGTCGCCTGTTCTTCTTTTAGGCCGGGTTTTGCCCGAGCGGGCGCATCCGAACGGAGAGACGCAAAAAGCGATTTTACCAAGTCAACCGCGGGCCCCTCATCAAAGTTTCCCGCCATAACCACGACCGTGTTCGAAGCCACATACTGATGATAAAAATAATCCGCAAAATCCTGGCGGCGTAGCGCGCGGATCGTCTCTTCCTTTCCTATAATATCAAGTCCCGCCGGCTGGTCTTGGTAAAGAAGCCGCTCCCAAACCACTCCGACGTATTCCTGGGGGGTGTCTTGGCGCATATGCATTTCCTCAACAATTACTTGACGCTCTTTTTCTATCTCACGCGCATCCAGAAGAGAGTTATGGTAAATATCGGCGAGAATGTCGAGCGACTCATGCAAATAATCCTTGCCCGCTTTTATGAAGTAGCCGGTGGTTTCGTGGGAAGTAAAGGCGTTATGCACCGAACCCATGCCGTCGAGCTCCTCGGCGACTATTTCCGGAGCGGGACGCTTCTTGGTGCCTTTAAAAAACATGTGTTCAAGGAAATGCGAGATGCCTCCCGTTTCTTTGGATTCGTAGTCCGAACCCGTGCCGCATAAAACCAAAACCGTCACGGTATTGGTGCCCCGCATGGGAGCAGTGATAATTCGAAGGCCGTTATCGAGGGTGATTTTTTTAAACATGTTACGGGAGTTGTTTCCCAAAATAAGAAATAAGCTCGCGGACAGCGACCCTTTGCTGACTCGCCGTATTCCTGTCTCTCACCGTCACCGTATCGTCCTCAAGAGTCTGGTAGTCCGCGGTCACGCACCAGGGCGTCCCAATCTCGTCCTGCGAATAGTACCTCTTGCCAATATTCCCCCGGTCGTCCCAGACCACCAACGCGCCCAGCCTTGCGGTTAACTCGTCGTGAAGCATTTCGTATACGTCACGCGCCTTTTTTACCAAATCCGGCTTATTGGCCAGCAGGGGAAACACGGCCGCTTTTACCGGCGCAAGTCGCGGAGGAAATTTTAAAATTACCCTATCCCCAACTTCCGCATAGTGATTGGTAAGAAGCGCCAAAACCGTCCGATCGACCCCGAAAGTCGGCTCAATCACCTGCGGGATGAAGCGTTCTTTAGTTGCATCGTCGTAATAAGAAAGGTCGACTCCGGATTCTTGGGAATGATTTTTCAAATCAAAATCGGTTCTATAAGCAAGGCCGTACAGCTCCTCGCGGCCAAAAGGAAAATCGTAATCAAAATCCACCGTGCGTCCCGAGTAGTGCGCCCGCTCCTCTGGCGGCACTTCGCGAAAATGAATTTTACTCTCATCCAAACCGAGGAACCCAAGCCAGTTTTTCGTCTCTTCGAGCCAATACTCGAACCATTTTTTCCATTCCGCCTCGCGGCAAAACCACTCTATTTCCATCTGTTCAAATTCCCGAGAACGAAAGATAAAGTTACTCGGGGTGATCTCGTTGCGAAATGCCCTACCTATCTGCGCGATCCCGAAGGGAAGTTGAGGGTGGGCGGAGTCAAGAACGTTTTTGAAATTGACAAACATCCCCTGCGCGGTTTCGGGTCTTAAATAAGTCTCGGAGACCGAGTCCTCCACCGGGCCCGCAAAAGTTTTAAACATCATATTAAAGGGCCGCGCTTCGGTAAAGTCGCGCGCTCCGCATTCCGGACAAGCCTTTTGGGTGTCAATTTCATCCGCGCGAAAGCGAGCCTTGCACTTCTTGCAATCCACCATCGGATCGTGAAAAGCTTTTACGTGACCCGACGCCTCCCATACTTTAGAATTCATCAAAACCCCGCTTTCCAAAAAAAACATATCCTCGCGCGAGTAGTAAAAACGCCTTTTCCACTCCCAGCGGATAAGGTTACGCAACTCCGCGCCAAGCGGACCGTAATCCCAAGTTCCGGCCAGCCCGCCGTAAATTTCCGATCCGGGAAAAATAAAACCCCGCCTTTTGGCAAGAGCCGCGATTTTTTCCATCAAATTTGACATGGAGAATATAGCGGAGAAGTCGGACTTCCCGCGGGAAGTCCGACTTCCAAATATCCGTAAATTTACTATACCATCTACCTTACAACTTTCCAATCGAACGAATTGGTGGTTGGATCGTCTCTGAGTTCGGAACTAAAAACCCCAAGCGTTTCTTCTACGGTTTCTCCGGTAAAGGTATCTTTGCCTGTCAATTTCGACTCAGTCACGAGCGTCAAACTTTTTCCAAGATCAGCTTCCCCGGGCAAAACCCCCACCCTAAATGCGCCGAGAATCACCGGAGCAATTACTCCGCTTCCCCCCTCTATATTCCTGATTTTCCATCTGACCTTGCCCGAAGAAGCATCGAAAGCTATATCCGCGTCTTTGGGATAAACAGTCCCCTTCCACTCAACGTTGGGAGGAATCGTGGCCGCAATTTCAACATCCCGAATATTGTTGGTGAAATTCCTTATCTCCCACAAAACAGTATAAGTAGTCTCTTCGCCCACTCTCGGCGGCAGGGGGCCGGAGTTTTGCAGGGGTGAGGCGCGGAAAGCCGAATGTCCGGAAAAAAGAACCAAAGATTTAACTTTAAAATCCACGAGATCCGAGGAAGAGAGTTCTGTTCCGGCAAGTTCCCGAGGAACCCCCGCAGATCCAATGGAGGAACGGAGGCGTACCGCGTAATTTTTATCTCCTTTGTCTGCCATGGGAGTTCGTGCCCTAGCGGTTATCGCAAAAGTAACCTCGCCTTCTTCTCCCGGATCCAAATCGCGAAGTTGAGAAGTAACTCCGGGACCCCACACCACCGCCCGCTTCGAACCGTCAAACACTCCACCCTGTCCTATGGACAAAGTCGTGAAATCGAGAAATTGGCGCGACGAAGCGGATTCCCGCAAACCCATTTCTTTTCCTTGAAAAATACCGCTTTCGAGTACGGCGCTTATGGTCACATTTCTTAGAATAAAATCGGTATTATTGCGGTAACGCAGGATAAAATCAAGCCGCTCGCCGGGCGAGACAACCCGCTCGCGGGAATCCCCCAGAAAAGCCCGTATAGATAAGGGCGTTACCGCTATATCCAGGCTTTGAGTTGAATCGGTATAAACTTGGAGCTCACGGCTCTTCTCGTCCCAGACGCCCAAACGGGCGCGATAGGTCTTTACTTCTCCTTCTGATCCCTCGAGTCTCCCGCGGATAACAATTTTTTTCTCTCCTCGCGGCGGAATATCTCCCAACTTCCAAAGCGCCTGCCCCGACCCAAGTACGGGGGCCTGTCCCGATTGAAGCATCGCGAATTCTCCTTCCTGGGGAGGCGGGTCTGAAGAGCCGAAGGAAAATCCCGGGGGGTAGTCAAGAAGAAGAGAAAGATTTTTGGCCGGGTCGTTCGCGCTCGAAACAACGCGTAGAACAACCTCCACTTCCTGCCCGGCTGCTGCGGTTTTGGGAACTTCCCAGGATACGGCAAAAGGAGATCTTTCGATAGTGAAAGTTTTGAGGTCTCTTGAGGTAAAACGCGCCTGCAGGTTTTCGGGTCTATACAGAAGCACCGCCTCGGCCTTTTTTTCTTCCCCTTCCCGCCCCCACAGTCTGACTTTAATTTCCTCGATGACTTCTTCCCCCGAAGCGAGGTCCCCCAGCTTTTTAATAAAACGTTGGGGGGCAGGCCGTTCGGTTAAATCCTCCGCGACGAGGGTTGATCCGGCGGGTAGAAAAAGTGAAAATTCAGAATCCTTTAAGGTGGTGCGCGATATGTTTTTAAAAACCAGGGTGAGCTCCAAGAGTTCCCCCGCTTCCACTCTTTCGCGAGCGTTTATCGAAACCTCGGCTTCCTGTCCGCGGGTGCCCAGGTAAAGAAAAATAAAGAGGGCCGCGCCGAAAGCCAAAACCAGTCCCAGCCCCCACCAGATAAATTTCAAAACCCTCCGATCAAACGGCAGACCGATTTTTTTCTTGGGGCCGGGTTCTTTCCAGCGAGCCGGCGGCTGCTCTCGCGGATAAGGAAGCGTAATCCGCTTTTTTATGCGCTTTTGAAGTTCTTCTTCCTTGCCCGGACTGTAAAGTTCTTCTTCAAGTTCTTCTAGTTTGCCCATACTACGACTAGTTACTGGTTACTGGTTACTGGTTACTGGTTACTAACTATTGATTACCCAATACGGTCGCAAGTTCCGCCTTAAATTCCTGCAAAAATTTTTCGTGGTAACTGTTTCGCTCAAGCTCTTTCAGTTTTTCCGAAATCATACCCCACAATTTATCGTCTCTTTCCCCCTGCATGGTTTCCGCATCAACCGCATCCATTATAGCATAAGCCGTTTTCAGTTTCTGCCAGTCGCTGCGGATAGACGGCCAGTGGTTTAACGTCGCGGCGCGGGTAAGGCGCGCGCCGTTTTTTCCCAGAACGAAACCGACGCTCGCAAGATTAAACGGCTCAAGATGGCCTTTAAGTTTAGCCGCCTCTTTTCTAATACCCTGCGCCAAGGCCCGCATCTTTCCGAAGTCTTTCGTATATATAGTAAAAACCGCATCCGCCTCCCCGGAATCGATTTTTTTGAGAATTATGGCTTCGGTGTTATACATTATGTCGAAATACTTTTATTTCCGTCCTTTTTCCCTGTCTTGCGCCGCCCTCCAAAATTCAATTTCGTCCTTTTCCGGATTATAGTACTTCGCGAGTTCCGGACTGGTTTCCAAAATAAATTTACTGGTTTCCGACATGCCTTTTCTTTTCTCGTACTTATATTGGAGTCCGGAATGCGAACCGGTTTTAACTTTGTTAATGAAGCTTTTAAGCAGTCGTGAACATTCGTCGGTCAATCTTAATCCGTTTCGAAATGCCGATATGTCGATATATCCGGCGTCAAGAGTTATGTAGAGCTGGGTGCGGACCTCTCCGCACGAGCCCTTGGCGATGAAAAGATAATTTATCAGTTCTTGCTTTGTGCCTCGGTCAAAGCCCTCGGCAATGTTGGACATTACTGAAACCGAAGCTCTTCTGATTTGATCGACCAGTCCTCTATCCATGGCGAAATTTCGATATTTCGAAATGTCGTAGACGAATTTTGTCAGTTCTCTTGCTTTCTGCCAGCAAATCAAATCCTCAAATTTTTGTACGGTAGCCATAGTTATGTCGCTATTTTAGATATATTATATCTCGCTATGTTGCCGTATTTCGTTATCTATCTATTTCGATATATTAGGCGGTCATTCCTGCGGCGTCGAGGTCGCGGCCGTGGAACTCGACGCCTCGACGCCTTCAGATATCGAAACCTCGACCGGCGAAGAATCTACTGTAATCCCCGCCACCTCCGCCATTTTCAAAAATTCTTCTTCGGTCACGCAAACCGATTTAACGCAAAGTTTTTCGGTGGTAACGCTTTTTGCGATAACTTCGTCCGTAACAACTCTTGAAACCATAAGCATTCCCTTCTCGATCACGATTTCAAAAGTGTTTTTGAGCCAATCCAGTATTTGGGTGAAAATCGAACCATTACCACTTCCGTCACCTTTGGCTATAGCGGCTTC
>CAYPFS010000025.1:2874-13759 GCA_964410175.1 uncultured Candidatus Saccharibacteria bacterium | reverse complement strand
TAGAAGCAGCCATCCTTTAAAGAGTGCGTAACAGCTCACTCGTCAAGAGACTTTGCGCCCAAGATTCAACGGGGCTAAGCATGGTACCGAAGTTATGGGTATCGCTCCTCACTTTTGTTCGGAGCACAGCGATGCCAATATACGAATGGCATACTAATGATACGAATATTTTCCATTTTTAATTAGTATAATTCGTATGCATTCGTATATTAGTATCGCGGTAGCGACGAGCAGGAGCGAGGAGCGATGCAGTAGGAGAGCATTCCCATGGCAGTGAAGGTTGACCCGCGAGGGCGACTGGAGCGGTGGGAAGAGAGAATGTTGGCACAAGTAACCACAAGTCCGATGAGATATCGGACCGCCGAAAACCCAAGGTTTCCTCAGCAATGAAAATCAACTGAGGGTTAGTCGGTCCTAAGGGAATGCCGAAAGGCGCACTCGATGGACAGCCGGTTAATATTCCGGCACTTCCCGTGGGGTTTGATGGAGCGACGAAGCGCAGTATGCGGAGCGTGTTATTGGATTTGCGTTCTTGGCGCAAGCATAGAGCGTAGGCAAATCCGCGCTCAATCTCTTAAATGAGAACTATGCAAGCGCAGAGAAAACCCTGAGAGCAATTGAAGGGAATTTCGCAAAGCGCGCTTCCAAGAAAAACTTCTAAAATTATCCGTGGGAAACCGTACCGTAAACCGACACAGGTGGGTTGGTGTAAGCGCACCAAGGCGAATGGGTGAGTCCTCGTTAAGGAACTCGGCAAAAAAGCAGCCGTAAGTTCGCGATAAGGCTTACCGCTCCTCACTTTTGTTCGGAGCACAGCGATGCCAATATACGAATGGCATACTAATGATACGAATATTTTCCATTTTTAATTAGTATAATTCGTATGCATTCGTATATTAGTATCGCGGTAGCGACGAGCAGGAGCGAGGAGCGGTTGCAACAAAAGAACCCCTGGCGACTGTTTACCAAAAACACAGGTCCCTGCTAACTCGTAAGAGGATGTATAGGGGCTGACGCCTGACCAATGCGAGAAGGTCAAGCGCCTCGGTCGCGGAGCGACCTCGGACTAGTTCATAGTTAAAAAGTTATTAGTTATAGTTTTCAGTTAATAGTTATAGTTAAACTGCAACTAAAAACTAATAACTGAAACTCAAAACTAAAAACTAAGAACTATTCGTGGCCGCTTCGCGGCTCTAGACGCCAAGCCCTCGTCAATGTCGGCAGTAACTATAACTGTCTTAAAGTAGCGCAATTCCTTTTCGGGTAAGTTCCGAAGCGCACGAAAGGCGTAACGACTGGGGGACTGTCTCAACGAGGAGCCCGGTGAAAATACAGTACCGGTGAAGATGCCGGTTACCTGTGGTTAGACGAAAAGACCCCAGGAGCTTTACTGCAGCTTGATATTGGATTTAATGCTTTACTGCGTAGCATAGGTGGGAGGCTTTGAAGTCCTGTTTCCGGATGGGACAGAGCCGTCAGTGAAATACCACTCTTTAGGGCGTTAAATTCTAACCGGTTGAGAACCCCGCGGGGTTCATAAATTCAAAGCACAAAGCACAAAATCCAAAACAAGTTTTAATATTAAAATTTCTTAATTTAAAAATTGTTTTGAGATTTGGATTTTGAAATTTGGATTTGTGAGCTTCCCGCGGGGAAGCTCAATCGGGACCGTGTCTGGCGGGCAGTTTGTGTGGGGCACATGCCTCAACTTTGATTGACTTTCCTCCATGTCAATCAAGGGGGCCTCCGCCCAAGGGCGGAGAAACATTCAGCTATATGCTGGAACATCCGTGGTACTGGCGGTACTCGGCGTTTTTGAGACGTCAGTGAAAATCCGTTCAGTGGCGCAGTCGGCGGACAACCAGCAGGCAATTCCGACGTAAAGTCGGAGGAGTCCTCAACGACTATACGCTGAAGCCGTTTAAAATAACGGCGTGATATAGTCTGATCTTCTGGGCAACCAGAAGCACTCCGATGAAAATCGGAGGACCTAATATGCATTCAAATGAAATTGAAAATTACAAGAGGTCATTGAGATTAACCAAACGTCAACGAGCAATTGTGGTAGGCAAGTTGTTGGGCGATGGGCATCTTGAGACACGAGATGGAAGGATATACCGACTTAAAATAGAGCATTCTATTAAGCAAAAAGAATACGTTGAATGGGCTTACAACGAGTTGCGAGAGTGGGTACGACAGAAGCCCCAAATTCGTACTGTATATTCGCGATTTCCGCAAGGACATCAAGGAGAAGGTCAGAAGTACGGCTTTGTTACGTATTCTCATGGCGCGTTGAGATTTTACGGACAGCAGTTCTATACGATGGGCAAAAAGACTGTACCGAAACTGATTAACAAGATGTTGACGCCTCTCTCAATCGCAATCTGGTATCTCGATGACGGCTCGGTCAAATCGAATGGACATAGTACCTATGTCATTCACTCGCACGGGTATACGAGACAAGAGTTGAAAAGATTGCAAACGGCACTTCTAACATTTGGAATTAGAACCGCGCTACACAGACAAAACCGTAAAGAAGGATTATATTGGAGAATCTATGTTTTGTCCGAATCTGCGGGTAGGTTTAGAAAAATGTTAGAACCTCTCGTAGCTCGTATACCTTCCATGAAGTACAAATTAGGGAACAGAATGCCTAAAGAGTAATGGAGGCGTCTATTAAGGTCGGCTTGCCCCGGATGGAAATCGGGGTGGACGTGTAAAGGCACAAGCCGGCTTAACAGCGAGACGGATATGTCGAGCTGGTGCGAAAGCAGAGCTTAGTGATCCGATGGCGACGCACTTCGCTATCGCTCAGTGCTACGCGATGCCAATATACGAATGCATACTAATGATACGAATTATGTTTCAGTCATTAGTATAATTAGTATCAATTAGTATATTGGTATCGGTGGCGACGAGCGGTAGCGAGGAGCTCTTACTAGAACAAGGCCAAAGCTCATCAGACAAAAGTTACCCTGGGGATAACAGGCTAGTTCCGCCCGAGCGTCCCTAGCGACGGCGGAGTTCGGCACCTCGATGTCGGCTCACCTTATCCTGGCGCTGGAGAAGGTGCCAAGGGTTGGGCTGTTCGCCCATTAAAAAGGTACGTGAGCTGGGTTGCGTAAAGCACGTGAGCCCAGATTAAACCGACTCATAACGGTGAAATCCAACTAGATTTGTGATACCATAAATCTATGGATAATACCGTGGGAAGATTGCAAACACTGTTTCCGTCACATCAGCTAGATGTGATAATAGGATCATTGTTGGGAGATGCATGTTTGGAATGTCGTTCCGAAGGGAAGCGATACCCAATCAGCGCAAGATTAAGGATCCATCCAAGCGAGAAGCAGAAAGAATATGTTTTCTGGAAATACGAGCAACTAAGAAATCTTGTATTAAGAGGTCCACGAAGAATCAAAGCTGGACATGATATTCAGCGGAAAAGAGATTGGTATTCGTGGTACTTCCATACAAGAACGTTAGAAGAGTTCGGACCGATTTATCACTACTTAGACATATCTGCCACCATATAGGCAGAATAGAACCTCTTATCATTCCATCAATGAGCTATAAGATTTGTAGTCCCCGTAACGACTTGGCCCGCGAGGGTCAGATGCCGTTAACAAGTTTAGCGGCATAAGACGTCGGCTCCGACGCAACGTCGGAGAAGGTATAGTCTACTTTACGAGTAATCGTAATAAAGTGTCAAACCGTCAAAATTACATCGAGGGAACACACGGCGGCAGTGGTGAGTAATCGCCACTGATAAAAACCGACTCATATCGGTGGAGTCCTATTGAAATTACAACCTGTATTCAATAGGATAATACCGAGGGAAGTCTTCCGTTCAATTTTTTGGATTAAAACAAAAAAGTGCCAGCACTTAGGCGGCTGGCTTACCACGTGGATCAGTGGGCGGCCCTTCTGCTTCTGTGAGGTAGAAGTAATAGCCACCCATACTCATATAATTTTTCCTCCCTTCTGTCCCAATGATACATTATGCATGCGTAAAGATAAGCCAATAATCCAAAAACTTGAACGGAATGACCCCGTAGAGACTTGTCGCGAAAGCGGCAGAGCGATTCGAGAGAGTCGCTAACACGTCGGTCCCGAGCACATAAAACGTTATGTGCTCGGTGATGGCATAGTCCATACAATAAGTAATTATTGAAGAATGCGCGAGACAGGTTGGTCTCCTATCTACCACAGGCGTTGATACTTGAGGGGGGTCCTTCTTAGTACGAGAGGACTGGAAGGAGCGGATCTCTGGTCTACGAGCTCTACTGCCAAGTGGAGCGCTCGGTAGCTATATTCGTGAGTGATAAGCGCTGAAAGCATCTAAGCGCGAAGCACGCCCCAAGATTAGGTATCGTAGATCCCTCGGAGATGACGAGGTCGATAGGGTTTAGGTGTAAGCGCGGTAACGCGTTGAGCCGAGAACTACTAATAGATCATAAATTCAGTTTTTAGTTTTTGGTTCCGTCCCGCTGATGGCGGGAGACTGATAGCTATAGTTTTTTAGTTATTAGTTGCAGTCAAACTATAACCAATAACTGATAACTAAAACTAAGAACCACTAACTAAAAACTGATAATACCCGCCCAAATCAGGATATGTAATATATCCAAATACACCAAGTTTTTTATTTACCGGTGTTTTACTCACGCGTGCACCACCCGTTCCCATTCCGAACACGGAAGTGAAAGCGCGCGAGCCCGATGGTACTTGGTTCCTTGCGAACCCGGGAGAGTAGGGTATGCCGGTATATAAAAGACTTGGTGTTTTTTTCTTTTATACTGTATGATACAGGTGAGTCAAATGCGATTGGGTGGGAAACAGCATTTGCGAGCAAATTTATGTTTTCCTGGCGTGTTCGAAGACAAATTATAGCCTTTCTCATAGCCGCGCTTCCCCTGGCTATAACAGTTTTTTGGGGAGCATCCAAACTTATTCCCGCTCCTTCCTGTTTTGATAATCAAAAAAATCAGGGAGAATTAGGCATTGATTGCGGAGGTCCATGCGAACCCTGCGAACTGAAAAATCCAGCGGGGATTAAGGTATTTTGGGCGCGTTCGGTCTGGGTGCGCGACACACTTAACGCCGCGGCGTTGACAGAAAACCCCAATGAGTTTGCGGGCGGAGAGCAGGTTCTATACGAGTTTACTTTTTTTGATGAGAGGGGACTTGTCGCGCGGCGTATAGGCGAAACTTTTATTTTACCGCGGGAGCGAGTTCACATTATTGAAAGTGGAATTTCAGCAAGCCGCGAACCAACCCGGGTTGAATTTAGAATCACTAGCGTAAAATGGCGCCTGCCCGATTCTTCGTCTCCCAGCCTCGTAGTCAAACGCAGAGACTATAAAACCGTTGAAGAAAATGGCCGCAGAGAAAGCCTAGTTGAGGCTGAGATCGAAAATCGTTCTTCTTTGAATCTCCGCGAGGTTTATGTAAGTTTTGTGGTTTTGGGTAAAGACGGCAACGTTTTGGGATTAAACAAGGTTTTGGCGGAAAATATTGTTGCGGGATCTTCAAAAACCGTAAGGTCCATCTGGCCCCAGGAATTTACGGAAGAAGCGGCAACGATCGAGGTTGAACCGAGAGTGAATATGTTCGACCCAAACGTTATTTTTAGGAATCCATAAACTTGTTGTCACTGCTCGATCACATCCGAAAATACGATTGGTTCCTTCTCGGAGCCGTTTTAACGCTCATGGTCTTGGGGCTTGCTACCCTATTTAGTCTCTCTGGGATTCGGCCTTTCCCTTTTTTTGAGCGTCAAATACTTTGGGCGGGAATTGGTTTGGGTATGGCATTGGCTTCGGCCAGGATTGATTTCAGAATTTTTAAGGCGCAAAGCGGGTTTGTTCTAATTTTTTATCTTATCACTGTCATTTTGCTTGGTTTGGCGCTGATTGCCGGTTTTACGGCGCGCGGAACGGAGGCTTGGATTCGAGTCGGGAATTTTTTTATTCAGCCGGTGGAGCCGGCTAAACTCGCTCTTATAGTGCTTCTTGCCAAATTTCTTTCAAAGCGTCACGTCGAAATTTATCGGGTGGGACACCTTGCCCTATCTCTTTTATACTTCGGAATACCCGCGGTTCTGGTTATGCTTCAGCCCGATTTTGGGTCGGTTATGGTGCTTGCCGCTATCTGGATTGCCATGATTTTATTTTCGGGCATCAAATTTCGGCATCTTGCGGTGCTGGCTGCCGTGGCGGCGATTTTGGCAGTTGTTAGCTGGAATTTCGCCTTGGCGCCTTATCAGAAAGCAAGAATAACTGCGTTTCTTAATCCGTATAACGATCCTCAGGGCGCAGGGTATCAGATGATTCAATCTATGATTGCGGTGGGTTCAGGCGGGCTTTTGGGCAAGGGGTTTGGATATGGTTCGCAGACCCATCTTCATTTTTTGCCCGAGGCCGAAACGGATTTTATTTTTGCCGCCTTTGCGGAAGAATGGGGTTTTGTAGGCATGGTTGTGGTATTTTCACTCATTTTTATCGTGCTTTGGCGTACCATTTTAATCGGCATGCGTTCCTCCGATAACTTTTCCCGGCTTTACACCCTTGGTTTTGCCGCCCTTATTTTTGTTCAGAGTTCTGTCCATATCGGTATGAATATCGGCCTTATGCCGGTAACCGGACTCCCGCTCCCCTTTGTATCTTACGGAGGATCGAGTCTCACGATGTTACTGGTGGGTGTTGGGATTTTACAAAATATTAAAATAAATTCGCGCCGTGAGATTGATGAAGGATGATAGATAGATTATGATGGACTAGGCAAAAGTCCAATCGTTATGATCTATTTAGCCGCAGATCATCGGGGTTTTAAATTAAAGGAGGAACTTAAGCGACATCTCCTTGATAAAGGGTACGAGGTCGAGGACGTCGGGGCTTTTGCGTATAACCCAACGGACGACTACCCGGATTTCGTTTATGCGGCTGCAGTTAAAATTGCGGAGGATCCTGAAAAACACCGCGGTATATTTATTTGCGGGTCAGGAATGGGAATGGATATAGCGGCAAATAAAATAAAGGGGATTCGGGCTACGGTTGCTTATTCCAAGGAATCTGCAAAACACGCGCGCACCAACGATAATGTTAATGTCATTACTCTTGCGGGAGACGTCTTGAATTTTGGGGAAGCTCGCGAAATTGTCGATATTTTTTTGACCACTGAATTTAGCGGGGAGGAAAGACACGTGAGGAGATTAAAAAAAATAGAGGAGATTGAGGAGAAGAATTTTAAATAATTTTCAATTATCAATTCTCAATCTCCAATCAATTTTCAATGACCCAGTTTTCAAGACTGTTTTTGAAAATTGAAATTTGGAAATTGATAATTACGCGTGGTTGAGGTGATACCCTCCATAAATGTAAGAACATTCGAGGAGGTGAAGGAGAGAATACGGCTTGTTGAGCCGTACGTGACATGGTGCCATCTCGATGTTACGGATGGCGTTTTTTCAAAACATCCGACTTGGCACGACCCGCGGGACCTTTCCAATCTAAGGACTTCGCAAGTCCTTAGATTGGAGGCGCACCTTATGGTAAGTCAGCCGGAAAAGATTTTGGATCAGTGGTTGGTGAAACCGATCAATAGGATTATTATCCACCTCGAAGCCGTATCGGATGTGGGGTTAGTGATTGATAAATGTCGTGAAGCTGGAGTAGAAATTGGACTTGCTATAAACCCCGAAACTTTCTGGGGAAAACTGGAGCCCTGGTTCGGAAAAGTTGATATCTATCAGATTTTAGCTGTACACCCCGGGCCTTCGGGACAACGGGTTGATTGGCCCGAGATGCTGGATAAGGTTATCCACATTCGCAAATTCTGCCCAAAGTGTATAATAGAAGTGGATGGGGGAGTTAACCCCGAGTCCGCCCCAAAAGCGGTCGAAGCCGGCGCGGATTTATTGGTGGCCGGGGCGTATATATTCAATTCTTCCGACCCCGCCAAAGCAATTGAAGAACTGAAAATACACAGCACAAAATCCAAATGACAAAACAATCCTCAATGGATAAAATTCGAAATCCTAAACATGTGTGTAATAATTTTAAAATTCGAATTTTGAATTTGTTTTAAATTTTGAAATTTGAATTTAGAGTTTGATTTTATGCCGCATTTACACGAGGATAAGATAAAGTTCTTGGAAGAGATGGCCAATACCATTCGTCAAGATTGCATTGAGATGGTGGTTGGCGCGGGTTCGGGCCATGTCGCAGGGCCGCTTGGTATGGCCGATATTTTCACCGCGCTTTATTTTCACATTCTTAGGCACGACCCCAAAAACCCCGATTGGCCGGAGCGCGATCGTTTAGTGCTCTCTAACGGCCATATTTGCCCGGTTCGCTACGCCGCTATGGCGCGGGCCGGCTATTTTCCGGTGGGGGAATTAAAGACTTTAAGAAAATTCGGAACGCGTCTCCAGGGTCATCCGCACCGGACCGCTCTTCCCGGAGTTGAAACTACTTCAGGACCTCTCGGTTCCGGCCTCTCGCAGGCGGTGGGAATGGCCATTGCCGCCAAAATGGATAAGAAAAAATTTAACGTCTACTGCTTGATGTCTGATGGAGAGCAGGAGGCCGGACAAACTTGGGAAGCGGCCATGCTTGCGGGAAAATGGAAACTGGATAATTTAACCGCGCTTATTGACCGCAATAACATCCAGATTGACGGGATGACCGAAGATATTATGCCCATCGAACCGCTCAGGGCGAAATACGAAGCATTTAACTGGCACGTGCTTGAGATCAACGGCCACAGTTTTGAAGAAATAGTAAACGCCTTTGAGACCGCCCATGCCGTTTATGAAAAGCCGGTGGTAATTATCGCTCACAATATTCCCGGCAAAGGCGTTGATTTTATGGAATTTTCCTATCCGTGGCATTCAAAAGCGTTTAAACCGGAGGAGGTAAAAGAATCTTTGCGCGAATTGCGAACGCTTGGCGGGAAAATAAAGAGTGAACACGAATAATGCCGATAAATCCCAAACTAAAATTAGTTGAAAATATCCTTGATTTGGAGTCGTTGGTCGAGCAGCCCACCCGAGACGGGGTTGGTTTGGGGATGGTTCAGGCCGGAGACGAAAATTCTAACGTGGTAGGACTTTGCGCGGACCTTGCGGAATCAACCCGTATGGAAATGTTTGTAAAAAAGTATCCCGAGCGTTTTGTAGAAATGGGGGTTGCCGAACAAAATATGGCTTCAGTCGCGGCGGGCATGAGTTTAATGGGCAAAATTCCTTACATCACTTCTTATGCTATGTTTAGTCCCGGGCGGAATTGGGAGCAATTGAGAACCACGGTCTGCTATAATGAAGCCAACGTAAAAGTAGTCGGATCCCACGCTGGAGTCTCGGTGGGGCCGGATGGGGCAACTCATCAAGCCATAGAAGACATAGCCATTATGCGCTCTATACCCAATATGAAAGTTTTTGCTCCTTGCGATGTGTACGAGGCAAAGAAAGTAATTTATGCGATTTCCAAAGTTTACGGGCCTTGCTACGCCCGTTTTGCCAGGGAAAAAACGCCGGTATTTACCAGCGAGCAGACGCCTTTTGAAATAGGAAAAGCGCAAATATTTTGGAATTCGCCTAAAAAATTAGACGTCGCAATTTTTGCTTGCGGGCCGCTCCTGCATAAAGCCATTTTGGCCGCCGCCGATTTAGAAAAAAGAGGGCTCAAAATCCGAGTGCTAAACCTGGTTTCCATAAAGCCGATGGATGAGGAGGCGGTGGTGGCATCCGCTCGAGATTCCGGAGCCGTGATCACAGTCGAGGAGCATCAGGTTGCCGGCGGTATGGGTTCGGCCGTGGCCGAGGTTCTTGCTAAAAACTACCCAGTACCTATGGAGTTCATTGGCGTTCAAAATCGTTTCGGCGAGTCCGGATCGCCTAATGAATTGGTCGAGCATTTCGGCATGGGGGTTAATCATATTAAAGAGGCGGTTTATAGAGTTTTAAAAAGAAAATAAAGGGCTTTGTCTGAAATTTCGATCCCGCCAAAAGCTGGGAGAAGAAATTTCAGGAACAAAATCCCCCCCCTTATCCCTTCGGGTAAAAGGAGGGGGACCCCCATCTTTTATCCCCTCTTTTACACCCGACTATTGAATTTTTGCAGCTTCGCTGCGGTCGGTGTTAAAAGAGGGGAATAAGGTGCGGGGCCTTTACCCAGCACATAATTTACTGAACGAATTGTACTATATCTGCAAGAAGTCTTACGGCAAACCTCATTAGTGATAACGCGTCTATTCAGTAAATTATGTGCTGGGTGCTCAAGGTGATGGCTAAATTTCCTGCGCCTCGCATTGAGCTCGGCTTGTAAATTTAGATCACATTGGCATATGGATACATTCTTCAATTTTATCGGTTTTCTCCTGGCTCTTGGTGCGTTTTTTGTGACCGTCCGTACTTGGAGGGTGTGGCAGGGGGAGCTGCGCGAGGGACTCTTTTTCCTTTGGTGGGGTTTTGTGTTTCTCGGAATAGGATTTCTGTGGGATCTTTTCGGGCTGGTATGGCTCACTCCGATCTCTCCTGCCGTCATCTTCTCTTTCGGAATGACCCTGCTTTTTCTGGGATCATCAAGAATCTTTATCTTTATATATCCCTCATAGACAGTCATGCCTAATTACGATTTTATCGCCATCGGCGATACGGTAACCGACGCTTTTATCCGTCTAAAAGACGCGGCGGTGAATTGTGATATCAACCGTGAGAAATGCATGATTTGCCTGCGTTTTAAGGACAAAATTCCCTATGAGGACGTCTATATTGTTCCCGCGGTTGGCAACAGCGCCAATGCCGCAGTAGCCGCCTCTCGTCTCGGGCTAAAAACTGCTTTAGTTTCTAACATCGGGGACGATTACTTTGGAAAAGAGTGCC
>CAYPFS010000025.1:0-2864 GCA_964410175.1 uncultured Candidatus Saccharibacteria bacterium | reverse complement strand
AGTGCCTGACGGCCCTAAAAAAAAATAAAGTAGACACCGGGTTTATAAAAATCCATTCAGGTCAGAAGACCAATTATCATTATGTTTTGTGGTATGAGGACGATCGGACGATTTTAATAAAACACGAGGAATATGAATATGAGTTGCCGGATATCGGTTCGCCCCGCTGGGTATATTTTTCATCGCTTGCCGGAAATTCTTTATCTTTCCACCAAACCGTAGAAGAATATATGTATGCGCATCCCGATATACGGTTTGCGTTCCAGCCGGGGACCTTTCAGATAAAGGCGGGGTGGAAGGCCCTGAGAGGAATTTACGAGCGCTCGGACTTATTTTTTTGCAATAAAGAAGAGGCGCAAAGAATTTTGGGTCGAGAGGATGAGAAGGATATTAAAAAATTACTGGAGATGCTGCATAAGCTGGGTCCTAAAATCGCGGTAATTACAGATGGGAAAAATGGCGCCTATGCTTTTGATGGTAAGACCGCCTGGAGTATGGAGATTTACCCCGACCCACAGCCGCCTTTTGAGAGGACCGGAGCAGGGGATGCGTTTTCTTCCACTTTCACGGCCGCTCTTTGTATGGGTAAGAGCATCCCTGAAGCGTTGAGACTGGCTCCGATAAATTCTATGTCCGTGGTGCAAAAAATTGGAGCGCAAGCGGGACTCCTGACTTTGCCGGAGTTGGAAGAATATCTGAAAAAAGCCCCGCCGGATTATGAACCAAAAATACTTGATTGAAGTCCGACTTCAATCAATTTTTACGGTCTGTATGAATTCAAAGTCTGGCATACGGATCCATTCCTCCATCCCAGAGAAGAATTGTTTTGCGTCCCCAATGCATTCTGTGAGAAGTTGTCTGCTGGTTACGGTAGGAAAGTTTCGAATTCCTAAATAATCGGGCAGACTTGACCACCTGTACGTCTTTAGGTAGTCCATTGCCTTGGTGGTATCTTTAATCATGCCATCTCGCCAGTCTGGTATTGTTAAATCCAAAGGGTTAAGATGGATATAGTGAGGCAAATGTTGGAAATGTTGTTCGCGTTCTAACAGAACAGCTTTGAACTTGCCTTGGAAAAGCGGCCCAACTCGTTGGTACTTTAAATTAAAGTAGTTGGTATACCCTGTAGCAAGTTTTCGCATGAATTCGGTTAAACCACTTTCTTTAAGCTGCTTGAGCATAAGGTGATAATGGTTGGGCATAAGACAGAAAGCGAGAATTTCCACAAGTGGCGTTGTCCGTTCTGATTGAAGTCGGACTTCAATCGGTTGGGAGTTTAAATCACGACCAAAATTCAACGCAGGAGCGCCATCGTTAAATTCGTAAAGATTCACAATAAAACGAAGGTAGTCTCTATCTTCTAGGAAAATATCTCGCTTTTCTACGCCCCTGTTATATATGTGATAAACATGGTCGTTATCAAACTGTAGTCTCCTCATACTTTGATTGAAGTCCGACTTCAATCAAATGTCAAGATTTCTTGATTGAAGTCGGACTTCAATCACTTTTCTTCAATCACTTTTCAACCGCTTTATGATCCTCCTCAAAGAAATTTTACAGAAAGCGACAAAAGAGGGTTGGGCCACCGGTCATTTTAACGCTTCAGAACTTGATCAAATGAGGGCTATAATAGAAGCGTGCAAAGAGGTTGAGGCGCCGGCTATCGTGGGAACCTCGGAAAGCGAAGAGGAACATCTCGGTTTGGCAGAAGCGGTAGCCCTTCGCGATGTTTTTAGAAAAGAATACGGAATACCGATTTTTTTGAACGCCGACCACCACAAATCAGTGGAAGCGGCAAAAAAAGCGATCAATGCGGGATACGATTCGGTGCACGCTGATCTATCAGCATTGCCATTCGAAGAAAACGTGAAGGGAACAAGGGAGGTTGTCGAATACGCCAAGCGATACGAAGTCAATGTAGAAGGCGAGCTTGGATACCTGCGAGGCGACTCTAAAATTCAAAATGAAAAGATAGAAGTTAAACCGGAAGATTATACCGATCCCGTCCTCGCCAAAGAGTTTGCAGAAAAAACCGGAGTTGACCGTTTGGCTATTGCGATAGGAAATATTCATGGAATATCACTCGATGAACCGGCCCTCGACATTGAAAGAATTCGCCAAATCCGTACCCAGGTTCCAAAAAAAGCAGTCCTAGTACTGCATGCAGGATCTGGAATTCCCGACGAACAAATTAAGGAAGCAATCAAAGCCGGAATTGCAAATATACACATAAATACCGATATCCGGGTTGCCTATTTAAAAGAACTGCGAGAGTCTCTTGCCGAGAAACCGGAAGAGGTGGCTATGTATAAGTTAGACGAGTCTGCTCTGCGAGAGATGAAGGAGGTAATAAAAGAAAAATTAAAACTATTCGGGTCAATAAATAAAATTTAAAACTATGAGAATTTTTGTTACGAGACAAATTCCCGATAGGGGAATCAAGATGCTCAAAGAGAAAGGATACGAGGTGGAGATAAATCTCGAGGACCGAGTTTTTAAAAAAGAAGAATTAATCGCGGCCCTGGAAAAAGGAAAATACGATGCGGTGCTCTGCAATTTAGACGATAGAATTACCGATGAAATCCTGGATGTCGGTAAAGCCAATGGCGTTAGAATTTTTGCCAATTACGCCGTAGGGTACGACAATATTGATGTTAAAGCCGCAGGGGAACGGGGGATTTTGATTACCAACACGCCGGGCGTTTTAACCAATACTGTTGCCGAACACACCTTTGGCCTTCTGCTTGCCATTGCGCGTAGGATTCCGGAGGCGGATCGTTACACGAGAAGCGGACAATTTAAATCTTGGGGTCCAACTTTGTTTCTGGGTACTGACATTTCCGGCAAAACTTTGGGGATAGTGG
>CAYPFS010000024.1:14089-14591 GCA_964410175.1 uncultured Candidatus Saccharibacteria bacterium | reverse complement strand
CGGTATGGCCACGAAAACGCGCCGTTTCATCCCGTTAGTGACAGGTCGCGGTCGCGTCACGACCTATGGTTAAGTGTTATTCGACAATTAACTTTAATGCTCTTTATGAGGGTT
Organism: uncultured Candidatus Saccharibacteria bacterium; assembly: GCA_964410175.1. Classification (GTDB taxonomy): domain Bacteria; phylum Patescibacteriota; class Minisyncoccia; order Sungbacterales; family HO2-52-23; genus CAYPFS01. Next base: position 14,477 of record CAYPFS010000024.1, on the reverse strand, counting down.
GAGCCCGCGAGGCCGCAACCGCGGTCACTAACGGGATTCATTCAAAAATGATAACATAAATTTGCTGAAAAGTGAATAACACGCACCGCAAGCGGTGCGGTATCATTAGAGAAACACCCCGCACAAATTTTGCGAGACAGTCCCGGGGCGAGCCGCTTCGCCCATAACGGTATGCGCTATTCGCGCACGCTAGAGGAAGGTGACACCTCCCTCGACCTCCCTCGAAAAAGGGGCGCTATTCGCGCACGCGGCTCGCGACTATTTACCAGGGTATAATCTAGTTAAAGTCTATATGGATGGTGGCGGCAAAATTTGTGCGGGGTTATTTATTCGTTACTAAATTTTCTTCGCCGTAGGAATGGATGGCTCGAAAATTTAGACGAATAAA
>CAYPFS010000024.1:8986-14079 GCA_964410175.1 uncultured Candidatus Saccharibacteria bacterium | reverse complement strand
TAAATAAAAATCCCGCCGGGCATGAGACCCAGCGGGGCACAACTAGAGGAACCGTTCGATGATGAGCGTTGCGACCCACGGCAACGCGTAGCCCGTAGAGAACCCGCCCATACGCGGGTAATGGATGATCTCTATGTAGCCGCCGCCGTACGGCTTGCGCTCGTCGAGACAGACATATTTCGCTTCCCGACCGAAGTTAGTCAGGATGGCCGCCCCGAGAGCTGCGATCCCCATCATTAGATAGATGGTCATCACGGCGCCCAGGTACTCGCCGCTCGGCGTCTCGAAAGTCGCTTTCTGCCAGGCGGCGTAGCCCTGCCATACGGAAACGACCAGACCGGCAAGAGCCCACCGGCCAACTATTGGCAGAGGCCTCAGCAGTCGGACAAGCCAGGTCTTCATTTCGCACTCTCCTTTCCCGCTTTCGGGTCTTTCGAGCGCCGGTACTCGGCGATGTCGTCTTCGCTCGCGCGATGCGAATCGTCAACGCGTCCGACAGCGGCCCTGGGCTGATTTCGCACCTTCCGAAGCCCCTCAACCGCTGTTGCGTCGTAATGGCCGTTCCGCCGAACACGAAAAATCTTTCGGTTTTTATCGCCCATCTATGGAACCTCCCGTAAATCAAATTATACGTTAAATAAATATATTTGTCAACTGCTCGGCGCTCCGGTAATCTGGTACTATTTAGAATAGTGTGAGGTTAACCCCCGATAAACATCTTCACTCCCGAGAACACGTTTTGGCCGACGACCTCTCCCGACTGCTCGGAGAGCCGAAGAAATTTGCGGCTTATCTTGGGATTGCCAAACTCTATTACGAATCGGATTTGAGGGGGCTTGCGCGATACATAAGAGAAAAGTACGAGAAGGGAGAACTGCCGCCCGAAGCCCGCGGAAAATATTTTTTTGCGGCTTTGAAGGGGCTTTCTAAAAAGCCCGGAGTAAAATTTAAAAACTTAAGGGCTTTGTCCAAAATTAAGAGGCGGAAGCCGAAATAATTTTGGAGACAAAATCCCCCCCTTATCCCTTCGGGTAAAAGGAGGGGGACCCCCATCTTTTATCCCCTCTTTTACACCCGACTATTGAATTTTTGCAGCTTCGCTGCGGTCGGTGTTAAAAGAGAGGAATAAGGTGCGGGGCCTTTACCCAGCACATAAAAGAAAAAGCGTTAGGAAAGACATTCATACCTCTTTTTCTTTTATGTGCTGGGTGCTCATAATTGTAGCGAAATTTATTTCGCTACAAGCTCGTAAATTTCGACAATTATGGCAAAACCCATAGTAAAAGAGCCAAGTAAGATACTGCGGGGAAAATCCAGGGAACTTACAATCGCCGCAATTAAAACCTCTAAAATTCAGAGACTGATTTCCCAAATGAAAGAGACGCTCAAAAATACTCCCGACGGGGTGGGACTCGCGGCCCCGCAAGTGGGAGAATCGCTGCGGATTTTTATTGTTTCCGAAGAGGCGGAAGAAATAGATAGGGTCGAAAAAGCCGGGTGGAAAAGAAGAAACGAAGACAGTCCGGAGACAGTAAATGAAAAACCCTACGAAGCGCGGGAGTGGAAATACTATGTATTTATAAATCCGCTGGTGAAGAATATCTCCAAAAAGAAACTGGAGAGGGCAGAGGGATGCCTTTCCATACCCGGAAAATTCGGCAGCGTATTGCGCCGCGAAAAAATAACCGTGGAGGCGTATGATGAAAACGGCAAAAAATTCACCCGCGGAGCTTCAAGATTCTTTGCAAGGGTTCTTCAGCACGAACTGGATCATCTGGACGGGACTCTTTTTATTGACAAGGCGAGTAAGCTGGAGAACGTCCCCGTTGCAAATCGAGTAGTGGATGAAATATAAAAAGTGTCATGGAAAATAAAGTACCCAAAAAGCTACTGCAGTCTTCCTATAGAAAAGAAATGTGGAAGAATGTAAATAGAGTTGTAGCAAGAATTGAAAAAGTTTTGCCAATCTCTTCGATGCACCTAGTGGGAAGTTTTGCATCAAAGAAACGACGGCCAGCTGATGTCGACTTCATTGTCTTGCTGCATACGCCAAGGCAAAAGACTAGGAATTGGTCAGTTGATCTAGTGATTGCGCCTGATAATAAACATGGGAAGTACGTTCTGGAAGACTGTACGAAATGGATGAAACAGAAATACGGTTCCAAGAAGTCTGTAGCCCTGCGGTTGCGGTAATAATGCTTTTTCAATAACCAAAAGAGTGCCGCGGGCCATGGGTACGCTAACCACAAAGGCCATGGAGCCAAAAGACGCAAATCCCGTTAAAAGCAGCCGCGCCGCGGTCCCTTGGACCCGCGCCGAAGGCGCGGGCGCGACTTCTAAAGAGATAAAAATAATATTCTGGGGTACTCCGGAATTCTCGCTTCCTTCCCTCGAAGGGCTAATTAAAAATGGGTATGACGTTATAGCAGTAGTTACCAATCCCGATGAAGCGCGGGGACGTAAACAGATTTTAACGCCTACGCCAATTAAAATAACTGCAGAAAAATACGGAATCCCGGCCTATCAGCCTAAAAATTTGAAGTCGGACTTCCCGCGGGAAATCCAGCTTCTTGAGGCCGACCTGTATGTGGTCGCCGCCTACGGAAAAATAATTCCCAGAGAGATTCTGGAAATTCCGAAGTTGGGAGCCTTAAATATTCACCCCTCTCTCCTCCCCCGCTGGCGCGGGCCCTCGCCGATTCAATATACAATTTTACACGGCGATACCGAGACCGGAGTGACTATAATCAAAATGGACGAACTAATGGACCACGGACCCATCGTTGCTGTAAAACTCTTGAAGTCCGACTTCAATTTATTGAAGTCGGACTTCCCAACATTACATAATGAGCTTGCAAAACTCGGGGCGGAGCTTCTTATGGAAACTCTTCCTAAATACCTTGCCGGGGAAATTACGCCAACGCCGCAGGATGAATCAAAGGCAACCTATTCTAAAATCCTTAAACGGGAAGACGGCAGAATTGACTGGAAAAAATCTGCGGAGGAGATCGAACGAATGATACGGGCATTTAATCCCTGGCCCGGAACGTGGACCACGCTGCCAACCGACAAAAACCCCCGCATAAAAATTGAGGAGGCCGATATTGCAGACGGAAAAAGTCCCATCGCTTCGCCGGGCTTTCTTTTTTCATCAGAACGCTATCCCCTACTTGTTAAAACCGGCCGCGGAAGTCTTGCGGTAAAGAAGTTGATTCTTGAGGGGAAAAAAGAAATCACGGATGAAAATTTCCAACGCGGCTACCGCCAGTTCTATAACTTAGTTCTTATGTAGAGATAGGTTCTACAAATCCCGCAAATGCAACGCTATAGCGTTGCATTTGCGGGATTTGTTATACCAGGTTAGGACTTACTCAGTTAAACCAACCGGAGGCAAATACGTCCCCACAAATTCCCTCTTCCACCAATTTCCGGTTTTACCGGCCTCTCCAAAATCGGCGAAGTGGTACTGATAAAGTTGGGCGCGGATTAAACGGGGCGGCTTTGATGGAAAAGGATTTCTTTTGAGAAGAGCCGAAACATCGGGAGAGCCCTGTAAGAGTCTTGCGGCAAAATTAAGAAACCAGGGATTATACTGCGGGGCGCCTTCGGTCATCGAACGCTCGGCTGCGAGCGCCCCAAACCACATCTGCCAGTCAAGCCGCGGCTGATGCGGCTGAACCCAAACAGGGGCTTTTTTAAGATCTCCGGGTTTGTATTTAAATTCGTATTCCACCCAATTATGTCCATCGTTCGAGCCTTCAACCACAATTTCAGGCCTTGTTTTTGTCATCACGGCAAAAAGTCCGTAGGAGTTTGCAATGTGAAAAGGGGATGCGATACGAAAAACCGGTTGAATAAATCTGGGGAAACGACCGGCGAAGTTAGAAATAACAATAAATAAATTAAGAATTACCAGCGCCGCGCCAATTCCCAAAATTATATAATCCGTCACCCCTCCGGACATTATAAATCCCTCTCCTCCCGTAACCCGCGCGATGAAATTAACCGGAAGAAATCTTCTAAGAAATGCGTCATCAAACACCAAAAGCGCGAGCCCTACGGTTAGGATATTAAAGAAGGCGTAGTTTCCGGTAGTGAAAATTAGAAACTCCTGAAAAATTATCCCCGCTCCTGCGATATAAGCAACCCGCCGCGGAAAAAATATAAGAAACGGTAAAATGAGCTGTATGAAAAAAGTCAGGCCTGCGGAAAACTTATGAAACCAAACCGGCAACTGGTGGAAATACCAGCCCAAAATCGTAGGTAGAGGCTGGGTTTCGTAGTGGTAAGTTAACGCGGTTAAATTACGCCAAGCCTGATCCCCCGAGAGAAGTTTTGCAGAGCCCGAAAGAAACATGAGTTTAAAAAGCAGTATCCAGAAAAGCCAAATGCCGACTCTGGGCGAGAAAGAAAAAAGTATCGCGATAAATCCGACTTCAAGGAGCATTGCGTCCCATTGAAACGACATAAAATCCTGTCCTGCGGTTACCAAGGACAAGTAAAGAACAAAAAGTACAATAAGAAGAGTTCGCGGAAAAAGGCCGAAAGTAAAAAGAACCGCCGCGACCATTCCTATCACCGGAACTATCTGCAAAAACCAGTCTCGGGCGCCAAACCAAAAAATGGTGGGGAAAAACCAGTAGGCTTTGGTCGCAAGGCCGGATGCGGCGGAAGAAAAAAAACCCCCTACCGGTAAAATCCCGCGCGAGCCGATAAGCCCCAAAACCTGCGAGCCGAAAGAGGCAAAAGCGACTAAATAAATTACCCCCAGGAGCTTCAGAAAAATCCAACTTGCGATTTTATAGGTCGGCGGCTCAACGAGGGTTCCGAAAAAAATTGTGGTAAGGGTCAGGAAAGCATGCCTGCGGCCGGCAATAAAACGATAAAGCCCTTCGGAAATAAAAGCGGCGCCGGGAACGCGTTCGTAAACCCAGCGCATCCAGAGTTTCGCGGGACTAGTCGCAAGAGACCGAAAAACCGCCTGCGCCCCCTGATAAATTTTCCCGTCCGGTTCGATCAATTGCACCGATTTTTGAAATTGCTCAAGCGGAATCTCGGGAAAATCTTTGGCGATCTCCTGAAAGGGGGCGTAT
>CAYPFS010000024.1:8586-8976 GCA_964410175.1 uncultured Candidatus Saccharibacteria bacterium | reverse complement strand
TTTTTTTCCAGTATTCAATCCAAACTGCGCAGAACCCGCAGTCGCGGTCAAAAACCATAAGCGGCCTGTCGAGACGGGTTTTTTGTATCGAGGTCATCGCATCATACGCCGGAGAAGTATTTAACTACTTCCGGAAAAGGCGGCAAAAACCACAAAATTATATCAATGGCTATTAAAATAATAATGATTATTTCCAGAAAGGTGTTGCGCTTCTCGGCCAAAAAATTCATAAGCATTTGCGACAGATCGGAAAGATATTTTATTTTTTCGTCCAAAACGGCGAATCTTGTCTGCAATTCGTATTCGGCATTCATGCGGTTATACAGATTTTCCAACTCCGGGGCCTCCCAGGCTTCTTCAGGTTTATCAAATAGGGAAAGGTGCGTTACG
>CAYPFS010000024.1:4713-8576 GCA_964410175.1 uncultured Candidatus Saccharibacteria bacterium | reverse complement strand
ATGGCTCGTCCGTTTGTTTTTTAATTATCTACTACTGCTCCTACCTCCGACAAACTGTCTTCTATATCCGCCTCGTAACGTTCCAGAGCCACCGATTGGGACAAAACGTAGGAAACGATTTTTATTTTGTTTACCCCGAGGTCCGCCAAGAATACCTTTTCGAAAGTAACCAACTCCTCGCTCCCGCCAACCAAAACTTTGGTATCTTCATCGTAAGGATAAGACTCTTTTTTACTGCTGACGAAGGGTCGTATTTCCTTCAAAAACTGAAAACGCAAACGGTGCGGAACGTTCCAGAAACTAACTGCGCCGAACTTGGTAAGCACTGCGTACTGATCCTTTAGAAGTCTTAAAACCAAAGGGTGGTCGCGATTAAGATAACTGTAGTGCTTGAGATTCTCCTGAACTCGTTTCAGATCGATATATTCCCCAAAATACACCGTTTCAACATGGTACCTCTTATAAACTTTGTTATTCCTGACTTTAGCGTGCATAACGTTATTATACCATTAAGAAGACTGATGAACCACCGCACCGTAAGGTGCGGTATCCGTCTATAGAACCCCGCACTTATTTTGCAATCCAATTTCGGGCAGCCCGCTTCGCCCGTTAGGGATGCAGCTATCCGCCGCACGCGGGCTGCGAGTGTCCACCCCCACCTTTTCGAAGTGGATGCGGTTATACGGATTTGGTAGGCAAAATAAGTGCGGGGTTATTTATTTGTTTCCAAAATTTGTTCACCCTTCGACAAGCCCAGGGCTCCAAATTTTGGACAAATAAATAAAAAACCGCGCAAAGCGCGGCGCGCTACTCTTAATTTACACGAATAATTCCCCGACTATCGATGAAGTACATCTCGACTTTAAGTTTCGGAAAACGCCGTCGGACTGCGGCTCGCGCTTTTCTCAACTCCCCAACGTGAAAGTTAAATTCTCTTTCCGTATCTCCGTCAAAACGTTTTATTCCTCCGTATGCGCCGCAGTCGTGGTGAGTAAAAAGCATGACGCGCCTCGCCCCGTGCAGCCGAATTGATTTCTGAAGTTCTCGGAGAATAAAATCGCGATCTCCCCTTTTTTCCGGTGAGGCAAGAACCTTTGCTCCTCCGGCAACCGATTCCGGATCAAGATCTTTTAATCTCTGTTTCTTAATGAAGTGCTTGAATGTCTTCCAGAAGCGGTTGTCAAAACAGCGTATAACAAAAGTGTCTGCGAGGTAGTGCCTAGGATCAACCTTTTCTAAATAGGCGTAAACTCTTTTCATCCTGTTAGAAGCACATTTCCCGTCCCCGCGATCGCGGCTTCTGACGGGATTCATGCCCCGCTTCTTAGAAGTTGTCCGAAAAGTCCTTTTCTGCTGCAAAGTCATCATTGCGTCTCCGCCACGCTCAAGACTCCTCAGCGTATCTTTTCTCGATGATACGCCTTCGTCGTCCTTCAAGCGGCTCGCGCGCAATGATGACCTTTCGCTATGAAAAAACTTCCCGGACAGCTTCTTAGTCTTCGGCGAGGATAACAACCTTACTTTCCGGTTGGACCTCAAGCGTTCCTCCTCTAATTCTTAATGTTTTCTCGGAACCGGAATGAGTATAGCGTATTTCGCCGGGCCTGACAAGAGAAATAATGGGTAGGTGTCCATCAAGCACGGTAATCTCGCCCTCCAGAGTAGGCAGGGTTAATTTCTCGACTTCGCCTTCAAAAAGAATGGATTGGGGAGAATAGATAGATAACTTCAAATTCCCAATTCCTAGTTCCTAATTTCTAATGGGTTTATTTAGACAGTAGAAATTAGACCTTAGAAATTTCGTTAATATCCCCCTTCATATAAAAGGCTTCCTCGGGTTTATCATCATGTTTTCCATCAAGAATTTCCCCAAATCCCTTTACCGTATCTTCACGTTTTACAAACTTCCCCGCTCGACCGGTAAAGGTTTCTGCAACAAAAAAGGGTTGAGATAGAAACCGTTGAATTCTGCGGGCTCGATGCACTATCAGTTTATCTTCCTCGGAAAGCTCTTCCATTCCAAGAATATTAATGATGTCCTGAAGCTCTCGATAGCGCTCGAGCACCTTTTGCACTTCGCGAGCCACCCGATAATGTTCCGGGCCCACGACTTTAGGATCAAGCGCCGAGGAAGTGGAGGCCAAAGGATCCACTGCCGGATAAATTCCAAGTTCCGTCAGTTGGCGCGATAAAACAATAGTGGAATCGAGATGGCTGAAGGTGGTGGCGGGCGCAGGATCGGTAATGTCGTCCGCCGGCACATAGATCGCCTGCACCGAGGTTACTGAACCCTTTCGGGTGGAAGTAATACGTTCCTGCAGCTCTCCCATCTCGGAAGCGAGCGTCGGCTGGTACCCTACGGCCGAAGGCATTCTGCCTAGAATCGCGGAAACCTCGGATCCCGCCTGGGAAAAACGAAATATGTTGTCTATAAAAAGTAAAACATCTTTAGACTCTTCGTCGCGGAAGTACTCGGCCATAGTAAGGGCTGAAAGCGCTACCCGAAGCCGCGCGCCCGGCACCTCATTCATTTGTCCGAAAACCAAAGCGGTTTTGGCAAGCACGCCCGATTCTTTCATCTCGAGATAAAGGTCATTGCCCTCACGGGTTCTCTCGCCAACCCCCGCAAAAACCGAAGCGCCGCCGACAACTTCGGCCACATTGCGGATAAGTTCCATAAGGAGTACCGTCTTACCCACTCCTGCGCCTCCGAAAAGTCCGACTTTACCGCCGGCGACAAATGGGGCGAGAAGATCAATAACCTTTATACCCGTTTCAAAAACTTCGGTTTGGGTGGATTGATCGGTGAGTTTGGGCGCCGGACGATGAATGGACCAGCGTTTACCCTTGATACTGCCGCCCCCATCAATCGGCTCCCCCACCACATTAAACATTCTCCCTAAAACCCCGGGGCCGACCGGAACCAAAATAGGAGTTCCCGTATCTTCAACCGGCAGATCCCGCACTAAACCATCGGTCGGCGAAAGCGCAACGGCCCGCACCCTCCGAGATCCCAAGTGACGTAAAACTTCAAGAATAATTTCTTTGCCCTCCGAACTCTTTACTTTAAGAGCATTATAAATTGCTGGAAGTCCGACTTCCTCCGAAAATTCAGCATCAACCACCGGGCCTATTATTTGTATAATCTTTCCTATCATAATTTGGGTTAAAAACCTACAGCTTCTGCGCCGGCGGTTATTTCTGTCAACTCTCTCGTAATGCCGGCCTGCCGGGATTTATTATATTCGTGGGTGAGGTTTGAGATCAAATCACGGGCGTTATCCGAAGCATTTTTCATTGCCACCATTCGAGCCGAATGTTCCGAGGCGTTTGATTCTAAAATAATATGGTGGATATGCATATGGACGAGACGCGACACAAGCGCTTCTAAAATTTGGGCAGGAGACGGCTCAAACTTATATTCATAACTATAAGAAGTGCGATCTGCGGTATGAGAAGTGGCGAGGGCCGCGAAACGGCCGCGTTCCGGCAAAATGCCCGCCACCATCTCTCGAATCCCCTCTCGAGTAACCGGAAGAATTTTTTTAACTACGGCCTCTTGGCGTAAGGTGGTGCGAAAATTGGTATAAACCACCTCCACCTCATCCCATACGCCGTATAAAAACCCGTCCATAACCGTTTTTGCGACCGGCGCGGTTTCTTCCGGAGTGGTGTAATCGCCAAACCCGATAAAACTTTCTTGAACCCCGTAACCGCGGCGGGTAAAGTAGTCCCGCGCCTTTTTCCCGACAGTAACTAGAGCAGGTTCGGAAAACCCTATCCGCAGCGAAATCGCAGAATTTCGAGCGAGACGCCCCGGCGGAAAGCTAGACGTATCGGTTGATACGTCTAGCTTGAGCTGT
>CAYPFS010000024.1:0-4703 GCA_964410175.1 uncultured Candidatus Saccharibacteria bacterium | reverse complement strand
CGATTGCAGCAGGATATGGGGCTTCCGAACCTGCTCTGAGATACGCGAGCGATGGCGCGCTTCCGCCTTGCGAATTACATTTGCGTTAAAGGCCCCTGCCAACCCCTTGTCGGAGGTTACAACGAGCAGCGCTGATCTCTTAACCTCACGCGCTCTAAGAAGAGCCGGTTGTGCTTCTTGCGGAGTCCGCGAAAGCAGATTTTCCAACATCTCAAGCGAGGCTGCGGCATACGGCCGCGCTCTTACGGCAAATTCCTGGGCTTTACGCATTTTCGTAGCCGAAACCACCTCCATCGCCTTAGTGATTTGAGAGATGTTTTGGGTAGATTTTATGCGTTGTTTAATTGATTTAACGGAAGGCATACCAATGTCCGTCCAAATTTTGGAGTCGCGCGCAAGCGCGCGAACAAAATTTGGTTACGGCATTGAGCACCCAGCACATAACTTGCACCGCTTCACAATCGGCACTGGAGGTACCGGTACAAGTTATGCGCTGGGTTAAGGTTTGATTGCCAAAAATAGTTCACCTGCCGGCTCCTATTTTTGGATCAAGCCCTTAAACTCTTCTGCCGCTTTTTTAAGTGCTCCTTCGGCGTCATCCGATAACTCTCCCGAAGTTTTTATTTTTTCTAAAGTGGCGTCCCGATGCATTTTCTCCAAATAATCCAAAAAAGCTTCGCTGGTTTCCCGAACCTCCGCCGGCGGCACTTTATCAAAATAACCGTTGGTTCCCGCCCAAATGAGACAGACCTGTTTTTCAAAGGGCACGGGGCTTAATTCCGGCTGCCGAAGAACCTCGGTGAGCACCCGGCCCCGCGCAATACGGTTTCGGGTTGACTCGTCGAGTTCCGAGGCAAACTGCACAAAAGCCGCAAGCTCTCTATACTGCGCAAGTTCAAGCCTCAACTTGCCGGCCACTTTTTTCATAGCTTTGGTCTGGGCGACAGAACCTACCCGCGATACTGATAGTCCAACGTTTACAGCCGGACGCACCCCCTGAAAAAAAAGCTCCGGCTCCAAATAAATTTGGCCGTCGGTTATTGAAATTACATTAGTGGGGATATAGGCCGAAACATCGCCAAGCTGGGTTTCAACAATGGGAAGCGCGGTAAGCGATCCTCCGCCTTTTTCTTTACTTAATTTTGCTGCGCGTTCAAGCAGCCGCGAGTGAAGGTAGAAAATATCGCCCGGGTAGGCCTCGCGGCCGGGAGGGCGGCGGAGAAGCAGAGAAAGTTCTCGATAGGCCCAGGCGTGTTTTGAAAGGTCGTCGTAAATCACGAGGGCATCTCTTCCCCGCTCCATAAAATACTCCCCAACGGCGCAACCGGCATACGGAGCAAAGTACCAAAGAGGGGCGGGGGCTGAAGCCGAAGCTGAAACTACAACGGTATAATCCATAGCTCCGTACTCTTTAAGAGTTGCGACGATCTTGGCAATTTTCGATTCCTTCTGGCCAATGGCAACGTAGATGCAAACCGGAGTCGGGTACCGGCTATCCCGGCCCTGATTAATTATGGTGTCGGTAACAATTGACGTTTTCCCTATTTGGCGATCTCCAATAATCAATTCCCGCTGTCCCCGGCCAATCGGGATCATCGAATCAATCGCCTTAATGCCAGTATGCAGAGGGGTATTAACCGGCTCGCGCAATACCACCTGCGGAGCAAGCCGTTCAACCGGCATATAGATTTCTTTGGATTCCCCTTTAAAGACCGGCCCTCGGCCATCTAGAGGATTCCCCAAAGGATCAATTACTCGGCCGATAAGCTCCTCGCCTGCGCGGATGGAAAGTACCCTACCGGTGGGTTTGGCAATGTCGCCTTCTTTTACCGCTGTGTAATCGCCTAAAATTATTGCGCCGACCGAGTCTTCTTCGAGATTAAAGGCAATGCCGGAAACAACATCGCGGGCCGTTTCAAATTCTATCATCTCTTGCGCCCCTACTCCTCCCAGTCCGCTAATTCTTGCAATCCCGTCTCCAACTTCCAAAACACGCCCGAATTTTTCGGCTTTAATTTCACGTTTAAATCCCTCAATTTCGCGTTTTAAATTTTCAACAATGGAATCTTTCATCTTTTAATATCTAGTTTCTAGACCGTCAGTGCTAGAGCCTAGAGCCTAATATTTGATCTAGTTGCCTTTTGGCACTCGCGTCAATCATTAACTCTCCATCCACCAAAATTTTTACTCCGGCAAGAATCCCGGCATTGACTTTTTCGGAGAATAAAATCTTTTCGCCAAGTATCTTTTTTATCTCTTCTTTGAGTTTTCCGCTCGCGGGTGCCGCGGATTCAATCTCTACCTTTCTCAGGCCAGATTCTCGCAGCCACTGCTTCTCAAACTCCTTAAGAATGCGCTCTAAACGCGCAAGATCGCGATTTTTTCGAAGCAGCATCAAAAAACGCCTAAACCGTAGTCTTTTCTCGGCTTCGGATCCGTCTTTTAGCGCGCCGTAGAGAGCCGCAGTGTATTGTCTAACGGTATACCTCATGGTCAATGTGAATTAAGGCGGTTCTAATTGCCTCTTTGGTGTATTCTTTCCTGGTCAGCCTTCCTTTAGTAAGAATTCCGATAAGCCCCTCTTCAGAACCTACCCTACGCTTTTTAGTTAGGCCGGCCTTGCGGGCCGCATCGTTCATATCCAATCCGTCACTTAACATATACGAGGTAACATCTTTTGGCGCTTCCCACGCGGAGGAAAGCCCTAAATGGTACTCTTGTCCGTCAAAAATCGCGCATACACAAACGTCCATAAATCCAGTCTTGGTATTGGGCACGACCATTAAGCCCGATTCTATGCCAAAAGCGTAGGAGCAACCCCTGAAAGCATTTCTTGCGCGATTCATAGCTCCTCTTACGGTTTCTTCAAGCGATTTAGGCTGTGTCCCAACGCCCGACGACACCTCCACCCCCCTAATTTTAGCCCTCTCTAAAAGAGGATAATCGCGTAAAATTTCTTTTACCGCCGCTATCTTGACTTTATTATTTGAACCCACAAAAATATTCATCTTTTGCAAATCCCAGGAGACCCCAAAATATTAACGAACCGCGGCCTTCAATTGCTCTAAGGCCTCTGCAACTAAATTTTTATCCCTCTCTTCGGCCGTCATTTTGCCAAGCACCCGAGCTACGGCAAGCCTAACCAAATCTCCCGCGCCTTTGTATACCTCCTCTCCCATTTTGGCCTTCTCTTCCTCGATATGACGTTTGGCCTCTCGAACGACTGCTTCAGCCTTCTTGACCGCTTCGGCCGAAATCTCGTCTTTGCGTAATTTCGCTTGTACCTCTGCCTCACTAACAATGGCAATGGCCTCTCCCCGCGCTTCTTTTAAAATCGACTCGCGTTCCTCGACAATATGTTTTAGCTTCTCTTCGGCCTCCTCGGTATAACGCAAGCCCTTTTCAATATCTTCTCTTCGCTTCTTTAGTACATTTAAGATCGGCCGGTAGGCAAAACGTTTAAGAATCCAGAGCAAAATCAAAAAATTAACCGCTTGGGCCAAAAGCAGTTTCCAATCAATGCCGAAATTTCGGATGAGTTCGCTCATCAAAAGCAATACCAATATACGAATGGCATACTAATGATACGAATAGCGTATCGTATTGGTATAATTCGTATGTATTAGTATATTAGTATCGCCGGTTATACGAATTTAATAATCAGCGCCACTACCAAGGCGTAGATCGCAACGGCCTCGGCAAAAGCAATCGCCAAAATCATAGCGGTCTGGATTTTGCCCGATGCCTCGGGATTCCTGCCTATGGCTTCCATGGCTTTCGCCGCAAGAAACCCGATACCAATCGCGGGACCTACGGTTCCCAACCCCATAACAAGGGCAGTGGCTAATAGACGCATAGTTTCTGGATCCATACAGCTTAGGCTCGGCCTCGGGCTTTAGGCTTTAGCGTTGTGCTAGAACCTAATGCCTAATGCCTAGCGCCTAACCCTAATGATGACTTGTAGCTATGTTAATAAATACCATGGTCAACATCGCAAATACCAAAGCCTGCACAAAACCCACAAACATTTCAAGCATTAAAAAGGGCACCGGGATAAAATAAGGAATAAGAAAGGCCGTAATTACCAGCAGCACTTCTCCCGCAAAAACGTTCCCGAATAGACGGAAAGAGAACGAAATCATTTTAGCAACTTCTGAGATAAATTCAAGTGTTCCCACGAAAAAGTCAATCGGGCTCTTAAGCGAGAAGAACTTGGAAAAGTGCTTTCCCCATCCGCTGGCTCCAATTCCAAAGATATTAACCATAGCCACCGCAACCAGCGCCAAAGCTAAAGTAAAATTAAGGTCGCTTGCCGCTGACCTAAAAAGTGGCACAAAAACCTTTTCGTCATGGATCTTTTCCAAAAATCCCACAGATCCGATACCAGGAAACACCCCGAGCCAATTGGAAAGCAGGATAAAAACAAAAATAGTAGCCACCCAGGGAAAATACTTCTCCGCCCGCTCACGCGTTCCAAAAACGCTCTCCATGAGAGAGATAAACCTTTCTATAAAAAACTCAAAAATATTCTGCACTCCGGCGGGAACTACGGTCGGTTTCCTGAAAATAAAAAAAGAGGCGGCGAGTAACACTAAGGTCACGATCCAAGCCATAAGAAGAGTGTTGGTGACCGGAAATCCGAGAATCTCAAATATTTTTTCTGCGGCGATTTCAATATGGAGCATATCAATGTTGTCTAAATT
>CAYPFS010000023.1:2639-14890 GCA_964410175.1 uncultured Candidatus Saccharibacteria bacterium | reverse complement strand
CTGAAGGATAAAATCGTGGAAGCCAAAGAGTTTGTGGGGGAGAAGATTACGGCAAAGAAAGTGGTGACGGATAAATTTGAGGTAAGGGACAGCGCTACAAACGAAATTTATTGTATACGAATAGTGCATGGAGAGTGGGAGAAGATTAAAGGAGGATGCGATCTCAAGTCAGAATTAGAGCCGACTCCTGCACCAGAATTCACGCCCGTGTCCGAATCGGAATCAGAGCTAGCGGAATGAGACACGGAAGGTGTCACCTTCCGCTCGTCGTTCCTCGGAGAATTTAATCCACCGAGGTTGAACCTCGATAGATTGTAATGTAAAGTGGGCGCATGTCAGTTTTTGGTCTGCTTTCTTTGTTAAAAACAGGGTTTCTCGAACTGCTTTTCCCCATTAAGTGTTTGGGTTGCGGATACGAAGGAGCTTTTATTTGTCAAAAATGCCGCGCTTCTCTTACTTTCGTCCCCCCTTCCTGCATCGGTTGCCGGAGATTTATCCCGTTAGAAGTAGCCGCGCCGCGGTCCCTTGGACCCGCGCCTTCGGCGCGGGCGCGACTTCTAACGGGATTTACGCCCGCGATTGCCCGTACGCCGCCCGGTCGCACTTGTAGATTTTGCCGGGGAAAATCCAGCATATACGTTTTTCTCTCCCCCTTTTTATACGACAATGAATTGATCCGGGAATCTATACATGCTTTGAAATACCGCCGGGTAAGCGGACTCGGATCGGTTTTGGGCGGAATTCTCGGCGAGTATCTTCGTAAGTTCAATGTCGTATTGCCGGCTGATTCGCTGGTTATTCCCATTCCCCTTGCTTCAGCAAGGTACAGAAGGCGCGGATTCAACCAGGCTGAGTTGATCGGCCGGACATTTGCCGCTGAATTGGGCTTGGGTTTCGACTCGACGGTTCTCGTCAAAATCAAAAACACCCCTCCCCAGACCGAACTATCCCGTGAAGAACGAGTGAATAATCTGACAGGTACCATGAAGGTTTTGGATAAGGCGAGGGCGGCTCGAACAAATGTGGTTTTGCTCGATGATGTTAAAACCACCGGCGCGACGTTTGAGGAGGCCGCAAAAGTTTTGAAAGCGGCTGGAGCAAGAAGAGTCTGGGCCGTCTCGCTCGCGCATTAGGCCCTAGGCCCAATGAGCCGATGATTGGGTAATTAGCGGTAATCGTAATGGGTAGTAGAATTATTGCATGGTTACGCGCTAAAAGAATGTTTTTAACCGTGCGGCCAACTTTGTACGGGGCAGAAAGTGCGTATTCTGCGGTTCATTTGCAGCCGGCCTATCGGCTGGCGACAGACATAGGCGCCGACTGCCAGACCATTACGCGCGTGTATCAACGACTTCAGAAAGCAATCCACCACGCTATACCGGTATAAATCAATTTATATTAACATTTCTCATGCTATAGCATAAGAAATGTTAATATAAATTAAGCTTACTAAATCTCCCTGTCTTGGGGTTGGTATTTACCTCCTAGTGGCGGAACTGGAGGCGGGAAAACTCAAGGGCGAAATCGAGATTGACGAAGCGTATTTCGGCGGGAGGCGCAAAGGCAGAAGAGGACGGGGCGCGACCGGCAAATCCATCGTGTTTGGCTTATTAGAGCGTGATGGCAGGGTATACACCAAGGTCGTGGAACGGGTTACGGCTTTATTTTGGTTACTTTCCCGCTAATTACCATGAATTTTCATCTTATGGCTAAAGCCTAGAGCCTAGTGCTTAGTGTCTAAAGCCTAGCCTTAGCGCGCCAGGACCTCTTTCAACTTTCTGTCGCCTTCGTTAAGGAGTTTAATGATCTCGTTAAGTTCTTGGGAAGAGACGCTGGGGATGGATTCGAGTACAGGCTGCGGCCGAAAACTCCAAAAGGTTTTATAAAACACGTATCCGTCAAGCGCGAGGAGGCCGATTAAGAGAATGATGATTCCAATCAAGACCGCAAATATAATATCAGCGCGGGTAAGTCGCGGAAATTTGGGGGATATTTTTAGATGGCGAAAGGAGATGTCCATGAGCATAATTTCAAAGCTCAAAATCCAAAATCCAAAACAATTTATAAATTATAAATTCGAAATCCAGAGCCTACTTGGTCTTATTCATAATAGAACTGAAAATCATAGCCAGTTCGAGCGCCTCCTGGATAAACGGTTTAATTTCTTCGGCAAAGGAAGGATTTGCTTCCAGCAGTCCTTGCGGCCAATAGTGGCTTTCTTTTGATTCTTTGCGAGAAATTTTAATGCGGTGGCTAAAATCCTTCTTGCTGATTGCTTCATTTGCCTCACGGTAATTCGCGCCTATGGATCCCGCGGCCCGTATGAGTTGCCGGATAATTTCAACGTTAACCACGTCTTTCGGCAATTTCTTACACAACCTGATTACAGCTTTGAGAAATTCTAGCGTGCGTTCTTCTAAATTATACTTCGGTTTTGAATTTTGAGGATTACCCATTTGAATTTGTTTTGGATTTTGTGCTTTGCCTGCCTGCCTTGCCTGACCGGCAGGCAGGCGGCGAGGCAGGGATTTTGGATTTATTCCTTACTGCGCCCTGACGCCCATCGAAATTATTGTTCTATGGGTAGGACTGATCTTGGCGGGGGGCTTCCTGCCTGCCCCGTACCGTGACGAAGTCTCTGGTGCGGGGCCGACAGCCGCAGGGATCTCTTTTTCTGAAATTTTCTGCAGTAAAAATTCGTTAAGGGTGATTTCGTACGGCACAAGTTCGAGGGCCGCTATAAATTTATGCAGGGCCCGCTCGGATCCGTCCGCCGTTACTCTGAAGAAAAGTTCGTTTCCTTTGCTTTTCCCTTCATCGAAGTCAAGCGCAAGCAGTACCTGGGACTTTTGGGCAAGACCCTCCAGATCTTCAATAAAAACGACCGGACGCTCTCTATCCACTAAAAATTTTTTGATTCTTGTGATATCTCCGCCTCTTTCTTTGGCAAGACCGCTGAATTTCCTCGCAAGCTGCCGCTCCAGTTCCAATTTTTGGACTTCTAGCTCAAGCTCGACCAGCTGCTCTCGAAAATCCCCCGCGCTTTTGTACGTCCAGACGTAAACTCCGAAAGCAGAAAGTAAAACAACAGTCGAGATGGCCGCAGAAATTAATAATTTTTGGAAAGAGGTTATACGCATACTATAATCTAAATTGAGGCTTCAATTTTCCTTGCAGGGTAAAGTTTATGTTTGTTTCCTTGACGATGTTGGAAAGAGGAGAGGATATTTCCTGGAAGCGTCCCGAATCGCGCAGACTCTTTTCAAAATCCAGCAATAGAGATCTCGTTGGCGCAATCCCGGTTAAGAAAAAATTCCCGTCTTTTTTAACCGAAACACTAATGAGCGTTAAGCCTCTTGCGGCGTGCCGGTTTAAAAGTTCAAGCGTTTCGGTGGCTATGGCCGGCTTCAATATACGGGACCTGACAGTTTCTATGCTGGTTTGGAGGTTTTTGATTTCACCGAGTATGTCCTCTATTTTTAAGCGGCGATTTGCCTCAAGTTCAAGCAGAGTTAAGCGCGTGAGCTCTCTTTTTTCAAACAGAAGTTCGACAAAGGACGGAACCAGAAAGAATATAGCAAGAACGAGAACCCCAAATAAAGCCGCAGTAAAAAAATGAAGCAAGCGTCTGATTTCTTCCAGCCGCAGATCCTTTTTTTGTTTTAAGGGAAGAAGATTGGTTGTCAGCATAACATGATACACGACACACGATACACATAACACGATACGCGATAAATCTCGTGAGTCGTGATACGTGTATCGTGGGTCGTTATGAGGTTCCCCTCATAGCGAGTCCAATGGCTGTGGTAAATCCTAACGCTCGGTTTTTGGGTATCGGCGGGATTCGGGGATTTAATTTATTTCGTAACCCCGCCCATGGATCGGCGATTCGCACGGGAATTTTAAGCGAGCCGGAAAGATAGGTGTCGAGACCAAGCAGGTTAGCGTCCCCGCCCGTAAGAAGTATCTCGTCAATGGGTTTAGCGGTTCCGTGAATGTGGGCGGTGCGGCGCTGGTGATAGTCAATGGCTAGTTTTATTTCGTCAAGCAGAACCGAGACGGCAGGAATGAGAATGGAAAATATTTCGCCCGCGCGCTCTTTTTTGTTGAGTCCCACGGTTTTTTTAATTTCTTCAGCCTTTTCTGGGTTCACGCCCAAGGCCTTGGCAATGTTTTCTTCAAAGTTAATTCCTCCAAGGTTTGCCGTGGCGGTAAAAGTTATCGCGCCGCCCGCAAAGATCACGATGCCCGAACGAAAACGTCCAAGATCAACCAAGATTCTTGCTCTTTCGCTTGACGGTTCCGGCACCGCCGCCCGGATTATGGCCTGGTGCTCCAGTTCGCAAGCGGCAAGTTTCAAGCCGGCGTTTCCCAAAGCCCGGATATAGGATTCGATGATGGATTTTGGAAAAGCGGTGATTACGACGTCGAGGTGATCAAAATATTTTTCCGGCGGCTCAACCATCTCGTAGTCGTAATTTATCTCTTTCGGGGACAGGGGGATGTTAGATTCGATTTCCCAGCGGATGGCGGCCTCCACTTCTTCTTTTTTAACTTTGGGGATCTGAATCATGCGATGGAAGCTTTTTTCTTCGGGAAGAGAAACCGCAATAAATTTACGGCGTATTGATTTTCCGGCTTCCCCGAGTCCGGACTGAAGGATTTTGGTAAGCGTCGACTCGTCTTTGATCTCGCCATTTACTATGACTCCCTCCGGTATTTCCGCCTCGCCCCACGATTCAATCCCGACGCCCGTCTTATCTTCGCGAAAGGCTAAACACTTCACGCTTCGGTCGGAAATGTCGAGTCCGGCCGTCCCGAGACGTAAAAACGGCTCAGCCCATTTTAAAAGTCGCTCCTTTAAACTCATGCTATTATTTTACCATTTATACTCTTTATACTCTAATCTCTACTCTACCTCTCTCCAGGTTTTTACGTCGTATCCGCCGGCCGGCCCCGCCGAGAAACGAGTGTTAGCCAGCCCGGCGTCGTAAATAAGATTGGCATTGTTGTCGAGTCTTATACCATAAGCGGTGGCTTGTTTGGCTTGGGCACCGTTGGAAAATTTAATCCAGCCCCTGCCGGCGTAATAGACAACTCCGACCGAGTTATTATCTATGGTCATTATCTCTTCTCCAAGGGAGTTTTTGTCCGAGAGTACCATAATAAAACTTTGCGGATTGCCGGAACCAGCAAAGATACAATTATTGGAAATGACCAATTTACCGTCCGTAATAATAACTCCGGACATGTCGCCGTAACCCGATGATAATCTCACGTTGCAGTTGTTGGAGAGAATGATGTCGCCTACCACCCAGATTGTTCCGGTGACGGTGAGCGTGGCGAGATTATCAACCTCCAGTTTCCCTGTAATTTTCTTGGGCCCAAGACTTGCTGTTTGGCCGTTGGTAATTTTAAAATCGCCGCTGCCGTCGCATTGGGGCTGGACGCAAGTTCCTCCGGAAGCCGCATCGTTTTTCCATCCGTCAATGGTGGAGGTGGCGATGGGTAGAGGAATTTTAGCGAGATCCGCGGGGGGAGTGGTGGGCGTGGTTTGCGACCCCAGAATAACGCAGTTTTCCTGGCTATTGAAAGCGGCGTTGCCGTTCACAATACAATTGCTTAGCGAGTTTGCGTTAACGTTTCCTGTGATGGTGCTGTTGTTTCGCACAATAAAGCCGTCGGCATTACCGCCCACCGTTGAATTATCTATGATGTGCGCTGCGGCGTTGCCGTTTACCGTCACTTGGCGCAATTCGTTGTCCACCCCGCCCATCCATACTCGGAAGTTTAAATCTTCGGTTAGCGCGGTCCAAGCCGCTGATTGCCAATCAGCCGAGGCAAGAGCATTACCCCGGGTATAACCGGCATTGGTATCTCCTCCCCACACGTAGTAGTTTGATGAGTCTTCGCTGCTATCGAGAACTACCCAGTAGGTGGTATT
Source organism: uncultured Candidatus Saccharibacteria bacterium (assembly GCA_964410175.1). Taxonomy (GTDB): domain Bacteria; phylum Patescibacteriota; class Minisyncoccia; order Sungbacterales; family HO2-52-23; genus CAYPFS01. The sequence continues at coordinate 8,946 of CAYPFS010000023.1, read as the reverse complement.
GGCATTCAAGGTAGGGGTTGCGGTTAACCATACGCTAACCCAGGCATAGGAGCTTCCCACGGATGAGGCCGTGAGTATGCCGGTGGCAAGGACATTAGATGGACTGCTGGAGGGCCGCGAGCCGGAATTAGTAATGATGCGAAGGGTCGCATTCTGCGGATTGCCGACTTTTTTTAACAGCATATCCACCCGAACGATTCTAGCGGTGGCGCTGGGTTGAAAACTTTGGGCGACATCGGCCTGAGAAAGGGGCGGGGAGCATTTGGCGTCTATACAGCGTACGTAGCGCAGGTGTCTATCGGTTTGCGCCCAGTAGCTTATTCTTCCAAAACCATCCGGGGCGATGCCCAGTGAATTGTAGAGTCCTACGCTCGAAGCGTTATCCACTCTTGAAATTTCGGCAGACGCGCAGTCGAGATTCAGACAACGCGCGAACTTGAGATCGCCGTTTGAAGAATCGTAGTAGCTTATTCGGGGAAAACCGTCCCCGCCTAAGGCAATAGAGGTGTGCTGTCCCACGGTTCCCGTAGAATCAACTGTCGTGAGATTTCTCAAGGTGCAATCTGTGTTGAGGCAGCGCGCGAGTTTTAAATCCCCGTTCGACTCGTCAAAGTAACTTATACGGGCAAAACCGTCCGAACCCAAAACCAAAGAGGTAAATTTACCCACACTGCCGGTTGAATCAACCGTGGTTCGTATAAAAGTCGAACAATCCTGGTCTTGGCACCTAGCGAATTTCAGATCCTTATTGCTGTCGTCGTAGTAGCTCATCCTTCCCAGGCCATCCGATCCCAAAACAAGAGCAATATACTCCCCCACATTTCCTGAAGTATCTACGTTGCGGATATTGCGCAGGGTGCAATCGATGTTGAGACAGCGGGCAAAACGGACGTCACTTGAAGTATCATACCAATAGGCGATACGCGGATATCCATCCGAACCCATTTTTATAGAGCTGAAATCTCCCACGTTGTTTTCTGTTTCTACCAGCGTGATAACCGGCGTAGTGCAGTTATTATTTATGCATCGGGCAAAGCCCAAATCGTCGGCAGTGTCTCGATAATAGGTAATCCGCGCGAAGCCGTCGCTGGCTATCGCGAGGGACGTAACTTCGTCAATGTCGTTTAACGTATCAACGGTGGTAAGAACCGGACTCGTGCAGTTATCGTTGGAGCAACGCCCCATTCGGAGGTCTTTACTGCCCCCGATGTAACTTATGCGCGCGAAGTTGTCGCTGCCAAGGGCTAAGGAAGTGTAGCCATCTACGGTTCCCGAATTGTCGATTATGCTTATAATGCTTCCGGTTCGGGTTCCCACCGAAACGTCTGAATTTTGTACTGTCCAGGATTGGTTAATCGCAGACGGGCTGCCTACTGCGACATATGCATCTCCGGTAATGGTTGCCCCCGCGGACCCAGTTATACTGCCGTTTGAGTAAACGCTTCCCGTCACTCGTGAATTATTTTTCATATCGAGCCCGCCATCTCCGATCTGCGCTCCGTAAAGGAAGTTGGTTCCGGCGACCGAGACGTCGAGCCGCGTTTCAAGATTTTGCTGGAATCTATCGCGTTTGCCTTCAGACCTGATGATCCTTTGGTTTCCTTGCTGGGTTACAATTACAGTGGTTGTCCCTTTGCCCACCGCAAGTTCTTCTCCGCTTACCAGTTGTTTCTGGGTGAGTACTCGATAAAGGGCATCCTCGATTCCGCCTTCGGATGTGTAGCGCGATTCGATGGATCGGATAAAGGTCCGGGTTACATTTATCTCGCGCAGGGAAAAGAAAGTAAGTCCGCCGATAACGGTTAGGGATACAACCACGGTTAACAAGGTGGCGGTCAGTGCTGCGTAACCGTTATGTGTCTGTGTCCTGTGTTTTTGGTAGTCTCTGTCTTTATTTGTGCTCTGGATGTTTGTGCTCTGTGCTCTCATCTTAATAGTTTCCTCTTAAGGCCGTCGTAGAATTTAAGGTCGCCGAGGCGGCAAACTTGGGAATCGCGTAATCAATCTGCAGGGTTACTCTTATCGCCTCTCTTCCGAGGCCCTGTACAATTCTCTCCAGTCTGAATTTAGCGACGCGTACCGAGGAGGCCGAAAGGGGAATAGAATTTCCCCCTTCTTGTCTCATAAAGAACCTGCCGTTGTCTACCCAGAAATCTGTAAAAAGACTTTGGTGCGTTGCTTCGCTTTCCGTAGGGACAACTAACGAAAGTTGTCCGGCATCGTCGTTGAAACGACTCGTTGGAGTATAAATGTTTACGGCTGGGGCAATAGAGTCGTTGACGGTTTCGAGTACGAGCCGGGCGTTTGAAAGCACCTCGCGTTCCGCCCGCGCGCGGTGATAACTATTAACAACCTGGACGAGAAAGTTGGCAATGAAAACAGAAATACCGCCCAGCAATGCCACGTAAACGATGATCTCTATCAGAGAGACCCCCTGCTTACTTGAAGTTGAGTCTTGGGTGCGAGTCATTTAGAAAGCACAAACTTCACAGAACACAAATAAATCCCAAAAGCACAGACGTACAAAACCCTACAAACGAGTTTGTGTTTTTAGCTTTTGAAAGTTTGTGTTTTGTTTGTGCATATTTGCGCAATCTGTGTTTTGTGTTTTTATTGTAAAGCGTATACTCTGAATCCAAAATCGTATTGGTCCAAAAGTTGTCCCGCGTCGCTTGGATTGGAAAGCCGTCCGATGTAGCGCCTGGCTACTCCCCCGGCGTAAGGACTTAGGGCCGTTTGTCGATATCCCCAATGGATCGTGCCTTGAGATCCGCCGCCCGCATCGGTTGATGCGGGTATACTTCGGAGACGGATATAATATTGAGTTGCGGCGGCAAGCGATACGAAATCCGGAAAACGAAATTCTACCCAAGACAACGGGCCGTTGGAAATGGTTGAGGAGGTGATGGTATTTGAGGTTCCGAGCACCGTTCCCGTGGGGGCCAGCCGGAGCTCGGCATAAATATTAGAGGGGGCGGCTGTAGTTCTTTTTAAGAAAAGCTCGACCTTGGTTACTTGGATTGAACCGATGGTAGTGAAAGACTGGGCCGGATCCCCGTCGCCGGAGTTATTCGAAGGAAAGTTGGCAAGATCCCCATCGGTTGGCGCGTCTTCGAAGGAGATGGTTTTTACTTCTTGGGGCTTGCCGAGCGAAGCCGGGAAATTCGTTATATAAGTAACCAGTTCGGTTGTTTTTCCGTCCCAGCCGACCCGGGCAGTTACTTTTTTGGTGTCAGGATCCGGCGTGCCGCTAGGCGCGATTCTATCCTGCGCATTTCGCAGAACTTCTTCAAATACGACATAACGAGTGTATTTGCCGTTGATAAATCCCTGGGAGCTGGTAGCGAGAATCCATTTGCTGTTTTGCACCACGGGATAGTAAGAAGCGCCGTTTGACAATGGCGCAATGTTGTTGGTCCAGGATTCATCCCTAACCGAGCGGATTGCTTCGATCCCCTCCTGCGCCAGCATTACTGCTTCGAGATTTTCCTTTTCTCGCCGCAGGAGTTGAACCGAAAGAATGCTGGTCTGTAAAAATCCAAAAAGCGCCACCGTTACCACGGCAGTCACCACTATGATTTCTATTAGTCCGAATCCTGCTTTGGTGTTGCCCACGTCCGCATTATATCGCATCGGCCCCCAAATCACTACTCGGCGTCAGGATTACAATCTAGTGAGGTTCAACCTCACTAGATGGTGAGAGTCTAAATCTCGCTAGATACTTCGCTGGATACTTCACGGCTCTGTCATGGCGCCGCCGAAAGGGCCGACAGTAACAGTTTGGCAATCCGCCTCGTAAGTTGCGATGTCGCGCGTATCAATACTGATTTTAACCTTTTTGGTATTTCTTCGACAATCGCGATCAACTGAAAGTATAGTATTGGTGTCAGAACTCGTGGCGGTATGAATACGCAGGACTTGGTTCTGGCCTCCTACGGTGATCGTACCCGACCAATCAAAAGAATTTCTGGGAGGAGCGGGCGTTATTACTATCGGATGGGGAATATCCGGGTTGGGTGGATCGGAAAAGGTAAGCAGCAGCGTAATTGAACCTCTTATAGTCCAGCCGAGATTAAAATTTCGGTGCCTGGCATCAACTATGCGGCTGCCGGTTACCGCGGGCGCGCTGCCGGTTTGGTACACTTTTCCCGAAGAATCTACGCTAATTGAAAAAGTTTGCGTTCCCCCGCGAATTTTGACCTCAAAACTGCCGGTTTGGAGGGTGCGTCCGTCGAGGCGCCCAAAGGTTATCTCCTGCCCTCCTCCCGAGAGATTAATATTAACTATTTCAATGCCGGAAGGGAGGTTGTAAGTTTGGGTTGAGGTTGATGCGGCAAAACTGGAACCGCGGAAAAGTATGAAGCGGTTTTGCTCAAGACGCGTCCCCCAGACTGAATTATCTTCTCGCGCCAGGGTCCGGGATTGCGCTTCGCGCAGCACCGAGAGTATGTTTTGGCCGGAAGTAACCAAATCTCTTATATTCCGCGAGTTTATGAAGGAAACAAGGGACAGGGTTCCGATAAGGGCAAGAATGCCTACGGAAATAAGGAGTTCTAAAAGAGTAAAACCTTTTCTAAAGTGTTTCATGCCAATGTTGTCTAACCAAGCACTCAAGGCCCATACTCGGGCATCTTCTTGGGTGCTCACATCAGACCATAATCTATTATTTCCTCCGTATTCAATGTTGAGTGCTTGGTTAGCCACAACATTGAGCACCCCCTCCTTTTGCGCGCTTGCGCGAAAAGGAGGGGGTAAAGGTTTTGTCACCAAAATTTGTTCAACCGCTTTCAGCGGTATCCAAATTTTGGACAAAGCCCTTTATCCCCCTATACTACCCAGGCTGGAGTATATGGGTTGCAGCATTGATATTGCAAAGAAACCGACGGCGCTCCCAATCACTATCATTAAAATAGGCTCTATAACAACCGAAAGATTTTTAGTGGTGGCGCTGACGTCTTCCTCGAAAAAAAGAGCCAAGCGCAGCAGCATTTCCGAAATTTTTCCGGTTTCTTCCCCCACGCTTATCATTTGAATCACAATGGTCGAAAAGAGATTAGGATGCGTTTCGAGGATTGCATGGAGCGGTTTCCCTTTTTGTATTTCGGATGAGGCTCCCGCGAGGGCCCGGCGAAAAAGGGTATTGCCTAAAATTGAGGAAGTTATTTCGAGCGAGCGGATGATGGGAACGCCGGAGGTTATAAGATAGGCCAAAGTCCGGCAGAGCCGCGAGATATTAAGTTTTTTAATCAGGTTTCCAAAGATGGGAGCTTTTAGAATAAATTTATCAAAGATTTCTTTGCCGCGTTCGGTTTTGATGGCCCGCCAAAAAATAAAAGCCAGCAAAGCCAGTCCCGCGAAAACCCAAAGGGCGTAATTGGAGAGAAAATTGCTTAGGACCATAATTATTTGGGTGGTAAAGGGGATTTCTACCCCAAGCTCCTGGATGGTTTGAGTAAGCGAGGGTACCACGTAAATCATCATTAAAAACCCCACTCCAAGAAGCGCGATAATAATGATGGCCGGATAAATGAGGGCTCCTCTTACGTTACGCCTTAAGTCGTAGTCTTTTTTCATCTGGCGCGCGAGGAGTTTCAAAACCAGAGTAAGTTTACCCGAGGCTTCTCCCACCTCCACCATGTTGATGTAGAGATCGCTAAATACTTCGCGGTGAGCGCGAAGGCTCTCGGCAAAGGATTTTCCTTTGACCACGGCTTCATTTACGTCCGCGATTATTTTTCTGAATTTAAGATTGCTCGTTTCCTGCGCCAGAGCCTCCAGCCCTCTAGTAAGCGGGAGACCGGCTCCTATCATAACTGCGAGGTTCCGGGTAAAGAATATTTTATCCGTAAGGCCGACGGGCTTTATGCGTAGAAAGAAATCGTTAAAGTTAAGGTTAAGCGAGGCGAGGGTAAATCGCCTTTTTTCTTTGGATTCCAGCAGGATAAGGCCTTGGGATTTTAAGGCCGCGGCGAGCTGCTTTTCGTCCGCAGCTTCCCCGACCCCCTTTACGATTTTTCCCGTACGCTCCGCAGCCGAGTAAACAAATGTAGGCATGCTTACATTATATAAAATTTTTATATAAAAGCTATTGACCCCGCACCTTTGGTGAACCGCAACGCATCAATCCTAAAGCGCTATGGAAGTCGAACTTCAATAATGAGCGAAGTTCGACTTCAATAGCGACGGGCTCAGAAAAGGTGCGGGGTTGAAGAAAAGCGATAAGGGTGATAAATTAAGAGGACTGGAGACGTGCCGGAGCCTGGTTGAACGGGACACGGTGCTAACGTGTTAAGGGCTTTAAAACCCT
>CAYPFS010000023.1:0-2629 GCA_964410175.1 uncultured Candidatus Saccharibacteria bacterium | reverse complement strand
CGCCAACTGCTTGGCGTGCGTGAGGATTTGAAGCGCGCAGCGTTGCGCGAGTTTTCCCGAAGGGGAAGGCGAGCGCCGCAAGCGGCGGACTGCGAGAAATTTCCGTCAGGAAATTTACTTGTAGTCAAATCCTCCCGTCTCCGAAATTTAAAAGGGGCCGGAGGCCCCCATTTTTGTATTCGAAGCTATCGTAGGTATAAGCATACTCTTTTATCCCGTCTCTGATCGAATCAAAGGCAACCGCAGCCTTAATCGATTTTTCCACCACCGTTCCCGATTCAAGGCGTTCCCAGTTTATGGTAAACCAGAAGCCTTTTATGGTGATGGGCACGGGTATGAAGTAAGAGCATCTTCCCCAGTACACGAGACTGAATTCTTCGGTAATGCTTCCTTCCAATCTTGAGATATAAGAACTCCCGCCGCGGGTATTAATCCAGATTTTTCCTCTAAGCCGGTTGGTGAAATGTTTGGCGGAATCGCTGAACTTAAGGCCGGGCTTTGGAAAAAACTCTATGATGGTTGAATCGCCGGCTTCGGCCAGCCTGAAATCATAGGAGGTGGCAAGTATTTCGTAAGGATCAATTTTGTGACAGGCAATTTCGAAATTGGTTTCGGTGCCGTCAACAGTTTTTGAATCCTCCTCCCTGTTTCTGGGTTTACCGTCGGGTTCGTACTCTGTCACTACTGACGACTGCCGATACTTTAAGCCGGCTTTTTTGCCTTGGTTGGCCACCGAATCTTGCAGAACCCTTTGAATTATTTGAGAGGCTTGGGTACCACCGCCTTGGATAGGTCCCTGGGCTTCCGGGCGCCATGAAAAAAATGCGCATAAGATACTCAAGAAAACAATCGAAATCTTTACTCTCACCGGTACCTCTTTTTATGAAGGAACGAATTATTAAGCTAGCCTACCAGGAATTTTAATTTTGTCCAGTATTTGGGCCGCGACCCGGCTTTGACTTTCGGGGTGCCGTAAAGTGGAAGTAGGACCAGCTCCCCGCAGGGAGCTTTAATTTTGGTCCGAAATGTGATAAAATAGTATAATTCGTTCACGAGTGGGGTGGGTTGCGCCGAATGGTAAGGCACCAGTCTTGAAAACTGGGGCCCCGTAAGGGGCTTGCAGGTTCGACTCCTGCACCCACCGCCAGTTAGGAAATGAATTAAAAAGCCGAAAGCATTCCAAACTGCCAAAGAACCTGAAAACAAATCGGCTCGAACCATATTTTGGAAGGGCAAAAGAAATTTTTGGGATCATCTATTTAATTCGGTTGATGGTTTCCATTGCAAATCACAAACTTCTTGAGACGGAGAAAAGCTGTTGCACGGAGTAGTAGAGATTGCGGCGTTCTCGCAGTCCTAGTTGCTCGGCGCACCATTTGCCCAGTTGATTCAATGGCGTTAGTAGTTGTTGGTAAATTGAGCTTAGGATACTGAAGGTATGTTCGAAAATCTTGTTCTCGTTCCAGAAATTCCAGGGTTTGCTTCCGGATGTATGGCGGGCAAGTTGGCCGGCTAATGAGTCGGCGAATTGTTTTCCGAGCCTGTACCAGCGCGTGGGTACTTTGAGAACTCAGGATGATTCGTGCTGCTGCGAGCAGTTTGTCCCGCAAGCTGCTGCTGCGTATCCGGTATCGTCTCTTGCCTTTGCCGCGCACCAGGTTAGCGAGCAGGTGGAAATGGCAACGCTGGTGTAACCAACCATTCCGCTCGGAAAGCAGTTGCGAACCCCTAAACCCATCAGAAACAAAGGCGTGAATGCGGTTTTTGATTGTCGGAGAAATTGTGGCAATAGCTTGAATCCACCGCTCATAGCATTCCCGTCCTTCAAGCAACACGGGATCGAGAAAGTACGCTTTCTTGCTGCGCACCGACTTTACCGCCAGGAGATACACCACCCATTCTCTACGTTTGAACTTGAAATACAGACCGTCGCCGATGAGTACGTATGGTCCGTTCAGGAGACGTAATGAATGAGGTTTACCAACCAATGATCGCATCGCCTTTGCATATCGCAGAGCAATGCCACTTCGGGAAATGCGAACATTTCTCCTCTCTTGAACAATCATGTGCCGTTCGAGGAGTATTCGGCCGAGCAATGCGGTGGCGACTCGCTTGCGTTTTCTGCCTCTGCGTTTTTGCCTGATACGCCAGGTGCGTTTGCAGCTACTGCATTGTCTTCGACGCTTGCCGAAACGGTTTATGCTCCCTCGGCAGCAGGGAGATTTCGCGTGTTGGGTGGCCATACACGCGAATCATGGCAGAAAATATCCGATTTGATTTGAAAAAGAGCCGTTTTTCTTTACTTGCTATCAACCAAATTTAGTGGAACATCCCAAAGTTTTTAATCAAATGATGGATACAAATTCTTCTAATGCTAAGGCGATTGTTTTTGATTTGGGCGGAGTACTTTTTAGAGAAGGAAAATCTGTCGCCGTTGAAAAGTTGTTCAAGGAAAAAAAATTATGATAAAGATATAATTCATGGTGTCCTCACATCTCCAAAAAGCCGCGATTTGAGAGCGGGTCTTATTACCGATGAAGATTTTTGGGGATTTGTACAAAAACAACTTCCAGGAGGATACGATGCACGCACGATTAAGGATTACTGGTATGATGGCTATATTCTTGAC
>CAYPFS010000022.1:4903-14917 GCA_964410175.1 uncultured Candidatus Saccharibacteria bacterium | reverse complement strand
ACCACGGGAAACTCCCGTTTTCCCGACCCCTTTCCCAGGATTCGATCGAAATAAAAATTAGGTCATTTTTATTTCGATATCGACTCCTGCGGGCAAATTCAGATTGGTCAGGGCGTTTATAACCCGCGGGTTGGGGTTTGCAATATCAATCAGACGTTTGTGAACCCGCATTTCAAATTGCTCTCTCGCGTTTTTATGTACAAAAGAATCGCGATTCACGGTATACCTGTGGATTTCAGTCGGTAAAGGCACGGGGCCCACCACCTCCGCTCCGTTTCGAATCGCAGTATCCACGATTTGCTTTACGGAGTTATCAATAATCTTCGGGTCGTAGGCCCGAACCTTGATGCGAAGATGCGGTTTAATTTCTTCTTCTTTTTTGGCCATCTGTTGATAAAGAACCAACCGTCACGACACACGACACATGCCGCGATTCACGATTCACGTAACACGACTAACGAGATTTATCGTGTATCGTGATACACGTGTATCGTGTATCCGTAATACCTGTATCGTGAATCGTGTTTCCGTGTATCATTTTAATATTTTCGTCACCACGCCAGCGCCAACGGTTTTACCGCCTTCCCTTATCGCAAATCTCTGTTTTTCCTCAAGCGCCACCGGTACAATCAGTTTTCCCGTGAATTTAACCGTGTCTCCCGGCATCACCATTTCAGTTCCCTGCGGAAGGGTCACCTCGCCCGTCACGTCGGTGGTACGGATATAAAACTGGGGCTTGTAACCTGAAAAGAAGGGCGTGTGGCGGCCGCCTTCCTCTTTGGTAAGAATGTATACCTCGGATTCAAAATCAGTATGCGGCGTTACCGAACCGGGCTTGGCCAAAACCTGACCACGTTCTACATCCTCTTTTTTAAGACCGCGGAGAAGAATCCCTGCGTTGTCTCCGGCTATGCCCTCGTCGAGCGACTTGTTAAACATCTCAATCCCGGTAACAATGGTCTTTTGGGTATCGCGGAGGCCGATCACTTCTACTTCATCGTTCAATTTAATCCTACCTCGCTCAATGCGTCCGGTCACCACGGTTCCCCGACCCTCGATAGAGAAAACGTCTTCCACCGGCATAAGGAAAGGCCTATCTACGTCGCGAACCGGATCGGGAATATAACTATCAAGTTTATCAACCAGTTCCAAAATTTTTTTAGCGTACTCCTCGTCGGCGGATTTCGCTTCAAGGGCTTTCAGAGCCGAACCACGGACAACCGGTATCTCATCTCCCGGAAATTCGTATTTCTTGAGGAGTTCCCTGACTTCGGCCTCAACCAAATCAACCAACTCCGGATCATCCACCGCGTCCACTTTATTCAAGAAAACTACGACGGCGGGAACCCCGACTTGACGTGCAAGCAGTATATGTTCGCGGGTCTGAGGCATGGGACCGTCAACCGCCGAAACCACCAAAATGGCGCCATCCATCTGGGCGGCACCCGTAATCATATTTTTAATATAGTCGGCATGTCCCGGAGCGTCGATATGGGCATAATGACGTTTCTCGGATTCGTACTCGGAGTGGTGAAGAGCAATAGTAATACCACGCGCTTTTTCTTCCGGGGCGTTATCAATCTGATCTACGCTCTCCACGCGCGAAGGAAGTCCTTTTAAACTAAGAACCTTGGTTATGGCCGCCGTAAGAGTAGTTTTCCCATGGTCGACGTGCCCTATGGTTCCAACATTAACGTGCGGCTTGGTACGTTCAAATTTACCTGCCATATTTCTCTAAAATTTGGAGCCGGGGCGAACAAATTTTAGCTAGAAATATGAGCACCCCGCTCTAATTTTGCCCTATTTATAGGCTTTTCCCCGAACTAATTCTTACGAAACGCGTTCTTCCGCAAACCGCGTGTCCGAATAGGACAACCCTCTTCGGGCGAAGCGGTTTGCCGCAGAATGTCCCGCAAAATTAGAGCGGGGCCACCATACTTATTTATGTTTATGCCCCGGACAGCAACCAGTACGGAGCAGATAAGCTTATAATTACACGTAAAACAAATACTAACCCCTCTTGTTGAAATAGTCAAGGCCCCCTCTTAAATCGGCAAATCTTCCAATCGGATATCCTCAAGCCGCACCGGCAATCCCACCGAGGGGCCTCGCTCTCTATTCGACGCCAGCGATACAAATGGGTCATGCGGATTCTGCGAATAAAGATCCCTTTCTGCGTTATCCGTCATTCGATTCTGTTCAAGGCGGTGAGCCTGCCGAACCACATTGGCGTCTTGAGAGTGCATTTGCGTCGCTAGGTCACTTTGTGACCGAGATCCCGACCCTTCGGGCCCAGGAATATCGGCGTCGCCGCCAAACAATTTCTGATATTCGTGGAAACTCATCATCACGGCCTCCGGCTCTCCGTTTTCCATAAACACGAATTTGTCTCCATTTTGCTTTACTAGATTTTTTAACTTAATCCAGTCCATAAATTAGTTACTGGTTATCTTTTACCTTCCACTATTTGCTGGGCAACACTTGCCGGTACCTCTTCGTAATGGTCGAATTCCATAGTAAAACTCGCCCTGCCCTCAGTCAAGGACCTCAGGGTGGTGACGTAGCCGAACATTTCTGCAAGCGGAACTTTTGCATCAATTACTTTAATGCCAGGGCCTCGCTCCTGCATCTCTGCAATCCGTGCGCGTTTGGAATTTAAATCTCCGGTTACTTCTCCCAGAAACCTCTCCGGCGTAACGACCTCGATTTTCATAACAGGTTCGAGCAAAACCAAATTGGCTCTGCGCGCCGCCTCCTGAAAAGCCGTGGACCCCGCAATTTTAAAAGCAATTTCCGAAGAATCTACCTCGTGGTAGGAACCGTCATAGAGCGTAATTTTGATATCCACCACCGGGTATCCTGCAAGCACCCCCTTATCCATTGCCTCGCGCACCCCCTTCTCTACCGCAGGAATAAATTCCTGGGGAATTATACCTCCTTTAATGGCATCCACAAATTCAAACCCTTTACTCCGCTCTTGAGGCTCTACCTTAAGCCAAACATGCCCATACTGACCTCGACCTCCGGTTTGACGGATGTACTTCCCCTCGGCCTCGGATGTTTTTTTGATCGTTTCTCTGTAGGCCACCTGCGGGCGGCCAACGTTAGCCTCAACCGAGAACTCCCGTTTCATCCGATCCACGATGATCTCAAGGTGCAGCTCGCCCATTCCAAAAATTATAGTTTCCCCGGTTTCGGGATCGCCCTTGATTCTGAAGGTGGGGTCTTCCTCGGAGAGCCTACGCAACGCAAGGCCCATTTTTTCCTGATCGGCTTTGGTTTTGGGTTCGATTTTAAGACCCACCACCGGTTCGGGGAAAGTAATTTTTTCCAGGACGATGGGATGCTCCGAATCGCAAAGCGTATCTCCGGTATGGGTATTTTTTAATCCGACCATGGCTCCGATATTCCCGGCCTCAATCTCTTTTAACTCTTCACGGGAATTCGCATGCATCCGTAAAATTCTTCCCACCCGCTCCTGCTCGTTTTTTACGGAGTTTAAAATATAAGAGCCGGCTTTAAGCGTACCCGAATACACTCGAAAATAAGTGAGCTGTCCCACGTAGGGATCGGCCTGAAGTTTAAAAGCAAGCGCGGAGAAGGGCGTGTCGTCTTTAACCTCACGGATTTCTTCTCCACCCGTCTTGGGGTTGACGCCGGCGACCGGCGGCACATCAACCGGCGAAGGAAGATAGTCTACCACCCCGTCAAGCACCAGCTGAACCCCTTTATTCTTCAGGGCCGAACCGCAAAATACCGGAATGAGTTTATAGATAAGCGCAGCGCGCCGCAAAGCCTGTTTCAGCTCGTTTTCAGAAATTTCTTTACCCTCAAGATACTTCTCGGTAAGCGCCTCGTCCGTCTCGGCAATTTTTTCCACCATTTTATGGCGCCAATCTTCGGCAGAATTCTTAAACGCCTCGGGTATTTCAGAAATTTCAACTTTCTCCCCGTATTCTCCGGTAAATCTCACCGCCTTCATCCGTATGAGATCAATCACTCCCTCATGCTCCTGTTCATGACCCATGGGTATAGTTAAAGGAACTGCATTCGGGGTAAGACGCTCGTAAATGGAGTTTAGCGAGCGCTCAAAAGAAGCTCCCATGCGGTCAAGTTTATTGATAAAACAAAGCCGCGGCACCTTGAATTTGTCCGCCTGTCTCCAAACCGTCTCTGACTGCGGCTCTACCCCCGCCACTCCGTCAAAAACCACCACCGCTCCATCAAGTACCCGGAGAGAACGTTGCACCTCAACCGTAAAATCAATGTGTCCCGGAGTATCAATAATATTAATTCTGTACTCAGCATCTTTTCTGCGTCTGTCCGCGTTATTTTGATCAACATCTGTCCGCGCCGCGTAAGTGGGAACCCAAAAACAGGTGGTGGCAGCCGCCGTAATCGTAATCCCCCGTTCCCGCTCCTGCTCCATCCAGTCCATCACCGTGGTACCTTCGTGCACCTCCCCGATTTTATGGGAAACTCCGGTATAAAAAAGCACCCGCTCGGTAACCGTAGTTTTCCCGGCATCAATATGAGCGATTATACCTATATTTCTTGTTCTTTCTAATGGATACTCCCGGGGCATCCCGCTGGGTTTTAGGCTTTAAGCTTTAGGCTTTAGCGTATGTGCTAGAGTCTAGCGCCTAATGCCTATTGCCTAGTTACTATGCGAAGTGCGCGAAAGCTTTATTCGCCTCTGCCATTCTATGCATATCCAATTTCTTCTTTATCGCCGCGCCTTCATTTTTGGAGGCGGCCAAAATTTCTTCAGCAAGCTTCTCGTGCATCGGCTTTCCGCGGCGGGAACGGGCTGCTGCCAAAATCCAGTTGCATGCCAAATAAAACTTTCTCTCCCCCCGCACCTCGCGCGGCACTTGATAAGTCGCACCGCCTATTCGGCGCGATTTGACCTCAAGCGCGGGACCGGCATTTTGAATTGCTGAACTAAAGACCGTAAACGGATCCTGTTTGTGTTTTTCTTCAAGAACCTCAAAGGCTTTATAAACAACTTTCTCGGCAACGGATTTTTTGCCCCCATGCATGGTGTAGTTTATAAATTTAGCAACTTGGGTGTTGCTGTATTTAGGATCGGGGATTATTTCACGTTTTGTTTTACGCTTGCGACGCATTATCTAGACTTTAGGCTTTAGGCTTTAGGCTTTAGGCTTTAGGCTTTAACAAACTCGTGCTAGTAGGGCCTAATGACTTAGCGCCTCACTTTGGTTTTTTTGCACCGTACTTTGAACGTTGTTGCTTGCGACCTTCAACACCCGTCGTATCCAATACCCCCCTCACCACATGGTATCTTACCCCCGGCAAATCCTTAACCCTTCCTCCGCGAATCAAAACCACCGAGTGTTCCTGCAACTGGTGGCCTTCTCCCGGAATATAAGCCGTAACTTCCATACCATTCGTAAGCCGCACCCGCGCGACCTTACGAAGGGCCGAGTTGGGTTTTTTAGGAGTCACGGTCGTAACCTTGATGCAGACGCCGCGTTTGAAAGGCGAGGCGTAGGGCGCGGGCCTGTTCTTAAGCACGTTAAATCCGCGCCCTAGGGCAGGGGTTTTGGATTTGTAGCGCCTAAAGAGTCTTCCGCGCTTGACTAACTGATTAATAGTAGGCACGCAGAGGAATATAACAAATAATTAATAACCGGTCAATGGGCTCTTAGAGGAATAGGACCAGAATCCTGCTTTCCCAGTTGCCAAAATGGTTTTGTTTTGATACGGATAAATCCAGTTCTTAATTCTATTTTCCGGAGAATAAATTGGCTCGGATTGGTTACCGTGATGTTGAACTTTACTGGAAGCCGGTGTTTCAGGGCAGACCGCGGCTTCATCGTCTCGCGGTTACAGGCGGCCTCTCGCCCTCGCCTCTTGCGGAAAAAATTTTCCAGCAATTCGGATTGGGGTATCTTATCTGCCACAAGTTTCCAAGACTCATCGCTACTGATTTCTTCGTTTACGAAGAGGTGCGGGCACTAATCAAAGAAATGTACGCTTTTTACGGCCGCAGCGCGCCCTTATGGAAATGCTCCCTTGATCCGTCCGCAGGAAAGCCCAAACAATTGCCAACGCATCGATCCGAGAAAAGTCGTGGTGACTTTATCCGGCGGAAAAGACAGCCTTTACTATCTTCTCGGCGCAATTAAAGAACGGGGCAAAGAAAACGTTCTGGCGGTGCATCTTGCGCGTCTTAGTATGGAGGGAGTGGCGCATAGAGAGCTCAAAGCCGCCGAGGAGCTTGCAAAACTTCTTGAGGTAAATCTGAAAGTGATTGCACCTACCAACAGCACGCGCATTCCGGGGCCACGCATAATGAACTTCCGTGATATTTTTTATGGCCATGCTCGCGGCAGAAGCCCACGAATTCGGTGCAGGAAAAATCTTAATGGAGGGATCCTGTGATACGCAGGAAAGCGGCTCTCGATTTTTCTCCGATCTCAAATCTTAGGAGTACGCGATGCTTCGGATTCTTCACGGATGGGGTATAGATATCAAGGTGGAAAGCGAAAATGTCTCGGAATACGAGGTGCTTCGGCGAATGTACCAAGATCGGGAACGCGCAGGGTTTATGCCCTATACCCACAGTTGTCTTCGCTGCGACAGATTGATGCACTTTTCCCGCAAATGGTACAGAGAAAATCTCCGGTTGCTTTCGCTGCGCCTCTACGACGGCCAATGCGGATCTTGCTTCAAGTGCCGCGTGATTACTCTTGCAAGAATCCTCTGGGATCCCAAACTCCGATCGGCTCCTCGAGAAGAACTTCAAGAGTATGTTTCAAGAACCGAGGAATGGCGTAAGAAACTAAGCCGCAAGCTTCGCGGCTCCCGGAACTTTGTAAACGATCCCGGTTTTTTACGTCTCATTAAAGAGGCACACGAGTGTTTACAAAACCCCGCCCCTCAAAAGGCGGGATTTTAAAAAACCGTCCCGATGTCCATCGGGACGGTTTTTGAGTAAACTCCATACCTCCGGCAGGCCTCACGCAAATATTTTGCAAAACTTCCTCTTAGCATATCTTCGTGGGTGGCCCGCTTCTTTTTAGCCCAGGTAAGGGTATCTTCGAGGAACGTAATGGCATCTTCCTTACTTATCTCGTGACGGCCGTAAAGCAACCACCCAAGACGCGTTATGCGGCACTTAACACAAGATCCGCACTGGGTATTAAAAGGTGCAAAGGTCGGCGTCCGCCGGATCCAGGATTCACGAATGCAACCTTGGTAGCACAGGGGCGTAAAACAGTTGTGAACTTCTTTAATCCATTCGGGTTTTCGCAAAATCAGTTCTTTTACCGCTCCCCCCGCGGGCCTTCTAAACCAAGAAATTCTTATGGGTAGACCCGCGGCTCTCAAGAAAAACTTATTGAACCACGCCAGGGATTCGGCGCTGTTACTGAAGTACCTCGCGCTGCCGGGAGCTTCTCGTACAACACGGGTTGCTCCAAACCCAAGAGCAACCGGAATTACGAGCGCGGAATCGAAAATCAAAGAAGACCTCAATATTTCAGCCCCCCTGTGTCCGGAGGCGCCACCCAACCCAATAATTCGGAAATTCCGAAAACCGAATTTCGCCGCCTGAGAAATTGCCGCCTCCTTTTCTCCGGATGCCACTCCCCTGTTAAGACCGGCAATGTGTACGGCCATAACATTTTCGGGTCCGTACCGCTCCTCGGCCAAAGCCATGTGATACATCGAGTCTTTCCCGCCGGAATCGAGAACCGCCACCCTCTTGGGGGTTTTGGCAAAAGACAAATTTGCAATTCTAAATCTGGGGTGTACGGCGCCCGGAGCAATAATCCTCGGAACATTGATACCATCGAAGGCATACATTTTTTCTATCAATCTTCGCGTAACGTATGAAACAGAAAAATCGGTTTCGATCACTCTCGGAAAGTAAGGAGCTATCATATGTAAAAGCCCTATTTGAGAGAACAGCCATCCCGCATATCCTACACTCGGGTATCCGCTCGTTACCCGAAGAGACTGATTTTTTTCGAGGCCCTCGCCGCTCATGGCGAGAGCCAAGCCCTCGAGGGAAAGGTAAACCTTTCTTAATCGCCCGCCTCTTACAATTTTCTTCTCCACTCCATTCCTCCAGATAGAGATAACTGTATTTCAAGCAGCTGATCCCTTTATACCCCAACTGGCCAGTTTGTCCATTGCGCATTGAGCATCCCGTCAACTAAAAGAACGGGAACGTGCCGGTAATCAATCTAAAGAGGAATAAAATTAACGGAGAAAGCCACTGTAGAAAAAAGAAAATAAAAATAAGCAGGAGGAAAAAACCGTACTGCTCAAGGAAAAATTGGAGCCCTCGCCATTGAGAAGGCAGCAGGGCAAAAAGAACTTTAGAGCCATCAAGCGGAGGAATAGGGACGAGATTAAAAACCGCCAGCACCAGGTTCAAAAGCGCGATACTCGAAGCAATGGTAATAAAGTTTAAAATAAAAACCCCCGGGATGCCATCCGCAACAACCGGGACAAATCGAATCAAAAGTCCGAAAATCACGGCAAGGGCGATGTTAACCGCCGGCCCTGCGGCCCCCACAATCGCCGGGCCCCATTTTGGGTTACGCAAAGCGTAGGGATTATAGGGTACGGGCTTGGCCCAACCGATAAGAAAGGGGCTTTGGGTAATGACCAAAATCAAGGGCAAAATGATTGATCCGAAAAAATCAACGTGCGGAATGGGATTTAAGGTAAGCCGCCCCGCGTACTGCGCGGTTTTATCTCCCAACATCAAAGCCGCGTAGCCATGCGAAACTTCATGAATTACTACGGAGAATACAAGAACGACGAAGAAAAAAATGGATTGAAGTATTGCGCTCTCCACTAAAATATGGTAATATCGCTACGAAATACAAAAAAAATACGAAATTAAGGAAATGCGAAACCTGTCTTCGTAATTTCGTATAAATTTCGTATTTCGTAGCCCAAATGAAAGTATGTGCCCTCTGCCAAAAAGGCTCGACCATAGCCGGAAAACGCGCCTTTCTGCGCAGTCATTATAACCCGACCAGAACCATAAGGAAATACCCCAATCTGCAGTGGGCAAAATTGGCGTCCGGAAAAAGAGCGAAAATCTGCGTAAAATGCCTAAAGGGCATTCATAAATCATGAGAATCGTTCCGGTAACTCATCGCGAAGCGGCGAGGCAAAAAAATATTTTTCTTGGCTTTTTCGAGAAAGAATCCGTTGCTCAAGAAGAGCTTTTTTCGCACCTCTTGGCTTCTCATCGGGAAACAGTAAAGAAACTCCACCGCGAAGAATTTCGCGCCGAATTCGGAGAAACCAAATCCGCGTGGTTTTCCAAAGGGCCGGTAAAACGGATCCGACTTTTTGGCTGGGGCGAAAAATCGAAATGGAATAAAAGGAAAACCCCGCTCGTCGCGCGCCGCTATGTGCAATACGCCAAAGGGGAAAGAATATCGGAGTTTACCGCGCCGTTTGCCGCGTCGCTCGGAATGGAAAAAAGAGCGGGCGCCAGGGTATTTGCGGTCAACGCCCAGATGGCAAATTTCGAGTTTGTAAAATATAAAGAGAGGCCCAAGGGCGGCTGGCCGGAAGTTAAAACTATTTATCTTGCCGCAGACCAAAAAGATCATCCGGAAATCCAGAAAGGAATCCGCGAGGGTCTTATCATCGGAGAAGAGGTAAACTACTGCCGCGAGTTGGCAAATACCCCCGGCGGGGATATGACCCCGACCAAACTCGCTGAAGCCGCGACTTCGGCAGGAAAGCGTTCCGGAATTAAGGTAAAAGTTCTGGAAGAAAAAGATCTGAAGCGGTTGGGAATGGGCGGGGTGCTCGGCGTCGCGCGAGGATCGAAAGAAGCGCCTAAGTTTATTATCATGGAGTACCGCAGGGGGCCTAAAAACCAAAAACCGCTTGTACTCGTAGGCAAAGGGGTCACTTTTGACACCGGCGGTTTAAATGTAAAGCCGGAACAATTTATGCTTGACATGCATATGGACATGTCCGGCGGGGCAGCTGTTATCCGCGGTATGACAG
>CAYPFS010000022.1:2017-4893 GCA_964410175.1 uncultured Candidatus Saccharibacteria bacterium | reverse complement strand
GGCTTAAACTTCCGCTTAACGCCGTAGGCATTGTACCGGCCGTAGAAAATATGCCTTCGGGATCAAGTTACCGTCCGGGAGATTTACTCAAGACCATGTCCGGAAAAACCATTGAAGTTTTAAACACTGACGCGGAAGGACGAGTAATCCTTTCAGACGCGCTTTATTACGGCGCAACCAGGTACAAGCCGGGGTTTATGCTTGACTTGGCAACGCTCACCGGTGCGGCCCACGTAGCGCTTGGGAATTACACCTCCGCGGTATTCACCAATCGGGAAACTACGCTTGAGAAACTGGAAGAAATCGGCAAAAACTCCGGCGACTATGTTTGGCGGCTTCCTTTGTGGGATGAGTATTTCACCGAAATCAAAGGAACGTTCGGGGATATTGCCAACGCCGGCAGAGGAGACCGCTACGGCGGCGCAATTCAGGGGGCAAAATTTTTGGAGCAGTTTGTGGCCAACACCCCTTGGGCGCACCTTGATATTGCCCCGCGCATGGTGGCGGTGGAGGGAGATTTTCTTTCCAAGGGGGCCACGGGGGTCGGAGTACGCTACATTATAGAGCTTGCCAAGGAATATGTTTCCGGTTTTCCTCACTAGAGTAAAGACCAAAGACGGCCTTACGCTTGAAGGAATTTATCTTAAACCTCGCCGGAAAAGTAAAATCGCCATCGTCTGGCTTCACGGCCTTTCCTCGCGGTTTTCTTCCGGTCAGACCCTCATAAGAGAACTCGGGGGGCTTTGCCAAAAAAGAGGTATTGGATATTTAAAATTCAATAATCGCGGACATGATATCGCGGCCCGCGGGGTTAAAGGACTCGTCGGTTCCGGATTCGAGAAGTTTAAAGATTGCGTACTCGACATCAAAGCGGCGGTGAATCTTGCGCATCGCCTTGGTTACAGGAAAATTATTCTTGCCGGACACTCCACCGGAGCCAATAAGGCTCTTTACTATCTTTATAAAATCCGGGATCGAAGCGTAAAAGGACTCATGCTCTTGGGCCCCATAAACGACCTTGTGGCGGAAGAGAAGAGAATCGGTAAACGCCGTCTTGCCAATACTCTTGCTCTTGCCAAACGTCTCGAAGGTAAACCCCGTACAGTCATTTGTCAGGACAAAAGGGTATATTCTCCCGCGCGCTATATAAGTTTATACAACCCCGGTGAAGCCGAGGACGTATTCCCCTATTATAACCCCCGAGCAAAGTGGAAAGAACTCAAAAGCGTCAAAGCGCCGGTTGCCGTAGTTATCGGCGGACGCGATCAGTTCCTCGATAAATCCGCAAAGCAATTCATTGAAGTGTTTCGACAAAACGCCAAGTCAGCCAAAAGTTTTTCCGGTATAATAATCAAAGGCGCAAACCACGGATTTCATAAAAAGGAAAAAGAACTCTCGCAAAGCGTTATAAAATGGATTAAACGGGCCATAGCGTAAAAGCAGCGCGCGCCGCAGAGAAGGTCGTTTATAAAAAACTGGAATTATTTTGGAAACTGACCCGGAATGCGACGCGCTAAAACTATTAATTTGAACCGCGCCCGGATTGACAACACACCATTATAAGTAATATAATAAAAGGGTATGCAACTTTATCTCACTACTAAAATTTGGAAAGAAGGAAGACACTATATCGCCTACACGCCGGAATTAGATATTGCTTCGCAGGGAAAGAGTCCTGCTCGCGCCGAGGAACGGCTCCGAGAAGCGGTAGAACTTTTTATAGACGAGGCAAAACGCATGAGAACACTCGGAAAAGTTTTGCGCGCCGCGGGATTTCTTAAAGAACAGTACCGGTGGAGGCCTCCGTTAATTTCTATTTCTTCTCTCGAGGTGTCCGTATAGAACGGTATGCCGCATATCGCGCCGACACACTGGCGAAAACTTGCTCGCGCATTTGAGCTCGACGGGTGGAATCTTTCACGAATCAAGGGGGACCATCTGATTTATGTAAAACCCGGATACCCCCGTCCGGTGGTAATACCGAAAGATTCACGCGTCGAGGTTTTTATTATTGTAAACAATTTGAGAACCGCCCGAATATCTCGGGAAAGATATTTAGAACTTCTAAAAAGAAGCTGAACGGGCCATAGCGTAAAAGCAGCGCACACCCTTGGGGTGGGTGAGGAGGCGGAGCGTTACCGCCTGGCCCGAATTTAAACTCCAGTCCAAATAATCTACAAATATGTTTAGCGAAAGAGTTCCAAAGCCTCCGAAACCAACCGATTTGGAAAGAGAGGTTAAAAAAGAAGTTGAGTACCCGCGTTTTGTAAGCTACGAGATGGTGGAAAAATGGGGCGACGGCATACCCGCTTTTGCCGAAGCCGACCCGCGCGCGCCGGAATGGAGGGCAACTCCGGTGATTCCGGTTGATTTGTCAAAGTATGGCTTAGGGGAAATTTTTGTAAAAAACGAGGCCGACCGCGCAAGCAATCCGACCGGAACAATCAAGGATAGAGCGGCTTGGGAATTGGCAACCCTGTATCGCGACTACGCGCGGGCTCTTTATCTCAAAATAAGAACTGGGGCGCTTGACAAAAAGGATTTGGAAAGGCTCGCAATGCCGCGTCTTTCCCTGATTAGCGCCGGAAATGAGGGCAGAGCCATAGCGGAGTGCTTTGGACGATACGATCTGCCCCCGCCGAAAATCATAGTCGGCAAAAATACCAGGCCTTCAATTCTTGGCGAGCTTCTTGGGCTCCGCGCCGATATTTACGTAACCGATTTATCGCGCGAGCTCTCACCCGAAGACATTAAACAAATATCAAATAATCCCGGAGGTATTGATATAACTTCCATCCGGGCCATTGAACCGTCTTCCGTTTTTTACGATTGGCACGTTCACGAAACTTTTAACGAGAGTCCGGACGAGATTTACG
>CAYPFS010000022.1:0-2007 GCA_964410175.1 uncultured Candidatus Saccharibacteria bacterium | reverse complement strand
AAATTATCTTGTGTGGCAGTTGCGCTCTATACGCAATGAATCGGAAGGAAGACGCGACCCCCGCCTAAAAGTTCCCGTCTCCAAAATTATTGCCATAAATGTTTTCGGCGCGGAGCCGGCGGAGTATCCGAGTATAGCCGATAAACTAGCCGCTCCCTTCAAACCGTTTTTGCTTTTTAAAGATGCGGACATCAGCGCTCTGGTAAATCTTTCTTTCACCGGATCAGAAACCGGCATCGGTAGGGTGTCTGAAGAACGCATCCGGCAGGCGCACCAAATTTTGACTCAAGAAGGATTTGAAGCAGAACCTTCCAGCTCCGCGGGACTTGCCCTGCATATTGATCGCGTCGAGAGTGGACGCGCCCAAAAAGGAAAAAAGGCCATGATAGTTCTTACGGGTAAGGGTTTGGTATAGTTTCTTAAATGGACAAAAAACAAATAATACTTGATTTTATCAAGCGGCACGACCTTGGTGTTATCGCAACCGCTGATTCGGATAAACCAGAAGCGGCCGTAGTGGAGTATGGAGAAACCGAAAACCTGGAATTGATTTTCGATACCTTCACTTCATCGCGTAAGTGCCTAAATCTGCTTAAAAATCCGAAAATAGCTTTTGTCATCGGGTGGGATAATAACGTAACCGTTCAGTACGAAGGAGAGGCAAGCGAGCTAAAAGGAGCAGAATTGAACAGATACAAAGAGATTTACTTCAATAAAAATCCTCGCGCCAAAAAGTGGGAAGGCCGCGAGAACATTACTTACTTCAGAGTTATTCCAAAATGGATCAGATATTCCGACCTCAATAAAGACCCGTGGGAGGTTTTTGAACTAAACTTATGAAGGGGGCTGGAAACGAATTATACTCCTAGTTTAGGATGGGGTGGCTATTTTTTTTATAGATGTTAGGGTGGACTCAAAAGTCCTTTGAAAATGGAGGCCCGCTATGATTAAACTGCTTACTGTACTCCTGGCACTGATCCTTTCTCCTCCGCATCCGGCTTTTGCCCAACGCCCCCTCCAGGAAGAAGACGGGATTACCGTCTTGAAAAGCCGATCTAAGACTTTTAAAAATGCGGACTGCAGAAAAAGATCCACCTGCGATTTGGTTGAGGTCAGATTTGTAGTCGAGGATTATCGGGTTAGACTGCCCGAAGGATTCAATTACGGAACCAGGTTAAGGGCAAGCTACCAAACTAGATCCCTCCCCGATTTAGAAAACTACGTTTTTGTCGAATTTGTGCGGGGAGGCGTTTATACGAGCGTGGTCGAAGGCGGGAGAGTAAAACGTTCCTTCGATTACGCCATACTTAGCTTTGACAATTTTCAAATCTCTCACCTGCCGAACTGGGTTATCGAGTCCGAAGATACCGACCCGGCTTATAACTCCAGACCCGGACTTCCCAGACACTACTTATACCGCTGGAATAAGGACGGAGAACTCTTTAACAGCGAAAGCGAATTCCTGTACGGACAAGCCCGGCCGGACTTGCCGATTTTATACGTTCTTGACTCTCCCGGAACCGCTTTTTACGCAAACCGCAAAGCCAAAAATTTGGCGCTCGAGTTTCGAATGTGTTTGTATAAAGCGGCCGAGGTGCCGCAGGCAATCGCTCCGGACAATCTTAACTTCGCAGAGCCTTTATTCTGTTTTCCTTGGAAGAGTTATTTTACTTATAACCACCGGAAGAGCCGTTTCGAATGAATCCCGTTACCACGGGCTTACGCCCGTGGTAACCATCCAGACGCTTCGCGGAACGAAACGCCACTTCCTCCACGGACTTACGCCCGCGTGGTTTCCGTGGTAACGGGATGAAAAAATGAAGCGCTCCGCGGACTGGCCATATCACGATGCCGCACGAAATCCCAAGTGCGGTATTTAATTTTTCCATGTTTTGAGGTACAATCTAAAAACCCTTAACATGATCAAAGAATCGCTCCATCGAACCCCCCAGGAAGAAAAAGAACTATTTATCCAAAGACTCAATGCGGCCCTTCTACGGGTTAACT
>CAYPFS010000021.1:0-15310 GCA_964410175.1 uncultured Candidatus Saccharibacteria bacterium | reverse complement strand
TTACCACTAATTACCAAATTTTGATCTAATTTATCCGCTTCCTCGATACTCATCACCCGAAACTCGCCTTGAGGAACTTCGCGTTTGGCAATCTCAATCATTTTCTCGGAAAAATCTATGCCGAGCACCCGCAAACCCTTCTCAATAAGATACCCCGCCTTGTGTCCAGCTCCGCAACCGGCATCCAGCACCCAATCCCCTTTTTTCAGAAAAGAAAAAAATTTATCGGCGCCCTCAAACCACCAATTACTCGCCTTATGCTCCCCGTGCCAATCCTCGGCGATTTTATTGTAAGTTTCTTTTAAATCCATCGTTGCAGGGAGCAAGAAATGTCATAAGTCAAATACCTGGCTCGTGCGTCTTCTCATCTCTTCCAAACTCATCGGCCCTCGTTTGTGATACTTAATAAGACCCTCCTCATCAACAAAAATAGTCTCGGGCATGGAGAACCCGCCGATGGCTTTATAAAAAGAATCCGATGGGTCGAGCAGCAAAATCAGGCGACCGCCGACCCCAACCTTGTCGGAAAATTTTTTGGCAGTTTCCAAAGACTCGCCCCGGTCAACGGCAATCACTACGATTTTATCGCCGAATTCCTCCTGGAGCCTGGCAAAATCCGGCAGTTCATCGAGACAAAAAGGACACCAAGCGGCCCAAGCGTTTACCACCGCCGGCTTTCCCCGAAAATCGGAAAGTTTTACCTCGCGACCCTCATAATCCGTAAAGATAATCTCCGGAGACGGCCGCGATTTTACCTCCGCGATCCCGAGCGGCCGATCCCAACTTCGCCACACAAAAAAAACAATCGCCGAGGCGATAACTACACCCACTATACTGTAACGAATTGTGGGACTCATTGTACCCCCAACGCCTCTTTCAACCGCGACTGATCAAACCCGACGATAATTTGCCCGTCAATTTCAATAACCGGCACGCCCATCTGATCGGATTTTTTAATCATTTCGTCCCGCGCCGCGGCATCGGTCACCACATTTTTCTCTTCGTATTCTACTTTATTTTGTTTAAAAAACTCTTTTGCCATCTTGCAGTAGACGCAAGTGGGAGTGGTATAGATTGTAACTTTTGCCATACTATTAGTAACCAGTTACCAGTAACTTTTTTACTTCTTTAACTCTTCTTCGATTACCGCTTCAAACTGGGAAAAAGGCACTGCTCCCTGCACCAAACGGCCATTGATAAAAGTGGCCGGAGTTCCGCTAACGCCCAAGGCCTGCCCGGCGTCAAAATCCTTTTGAACCGCTCCTGCGTACTTTTCGGAATCTAAACATTCATCAAACTG
Source organism: uncultured Candidatus Saccharibacteria bacterium (assembly GCA_964410175.1). Taxonomy (GTDB): domain Bacteria; phylum Patescibacteriota; class Minisyncoccia; order Sungbacterales; family HO2-52-23; genus CAYPFS01. The sequence goes on along the minus strand of CAYPFS010000021.1, from coordinate 14,010 downwards.
AGCTTGGTTAAGTCCGATGTCCCGCGCCCATTGTTTGATGTCAGCCACTTTTATACCTTGGATGGTTCCCGCACCCCTCAACTCCTGTTCGTCAAAAATCTTATCGTGCATTTGCCAGAATTTGTCCTGATCATTCGCGCATCTTGCCGCCTCGGCATACTTTTGAGCCATGTCATGGATGGAGCTCAAAGGAAAATCTCGGTAGGCAAATTTTACTTTTCCGGTTTTAACATATTTCTCTTTGATCTGAGGCAAGGTTTGGATGTACATACGCCTGCAAAAGGGACACTGAAAATCGCTGAACTCCACCATGGTTACCGGCGCTGCGGGATTTCCCAGAAATGGAGCGCCATCGACCAAATCACCCGACACCGCTCTTTCCTCCGCCGCAGATTCGCCTTCCCCGGCACTTCCCGCCGCTGGTCCCGCCGGACTCTGCGAATTCGCATAAATCACGGCGAGCGCAATCAAAACTCCCGCCACAATTATGGCGCTGGGAATGAGATAAGGACCGGGGTTAGATGGCGTAGTTAGGGGTTGCTCTTCCATATCCTAAGATTAAATCCTATATCAGGGATGTCAACCCCGTGAGATAAGACTCGCAAGCTCGCTATTTCACGGGGTCAACCTCCAATTACAAAATCCCCCTTTGGGGGATTTTGTAATTATGCTATTAGCGAGACTGGAATCCCCGGCGATCGCGCTGAGGATTTCTCTCACGGAAGCAATCTTTACAGAAGACGTCTCGTCCCGGAGTGGGTTTAAACGGCACTTGAGACGGCTGTCCGCACTGAGAACAGGTGATGTCAAACTTAGGACGATCATCCTGATAGCCTCCGCTTCGTTGATCTTGAAAAGCCACTTATATACTAAATCCAAATATCAAGTTTCAAAATCCAAAACTTTGAATTTTGTGCTTTGTGCTTTGGATTTTTCTTTTATGACGACCTTGCCCTTCTTAAAACTCTTATATGGCCTCACAAGATCACCGATCAAGATGATGGCTAAGCCTCAATTTGTTTTAATACTAAGCTTATAGGGACAGTATAGCATACCGTAAGAAATAATGCAAGGTCTTGTCCGGACACGAATTTGAACCAGGCCTGGCCTGGTTCAGGCGCTTCTATACACAAAGATGACAGGTTAATTGTCAAGTTAACTCTCGTCTTCTAAACGAAGATGCAGTTCCTTTAATTGGCGCGGGTCCAGCTCCGAAGGCGAATCCATCATCAAATCTCTTGCATCCCCGGTTTTAGGAAAAGCGATGACTTCGCGGATGTTAGGTTCTCCGGCAAGAATCATAACAAAACGGTCAATGCCCGGCGCCATTCCGCCATGCGGGGGCACGCCATATTCGAATGCTTCAAGCATATGTCCAAATTTTTTCCTGATGTCTTCCTTGGCATGTCCCATAATTTCAAAAACCGCCTCAAGAAGTTTCGGGTCGTGTATTCTGATCGATCCTCCGCCTATCTCGTAACCGTTCAAAACAAAATCGTACTGCTCGGCCAAATGTTTTCCCGGGTCACGCTTCAATTCTTCGGGATCTTTAGTTTTAGGAGCGGTGAAAGGGTGATGCACCGCATCCCATCTTTTTTCCTCCTCTTTCCACTCAAAGGCCGGGAAATCAACCACAAAAAGAAAGGCAAGTTCATCGGGATCGTTCTTGTTTTCCCTTAAATCCGGCTTGTCCGTTCCGTACTTCTCCATAACTTCCTTATGGGGCAGCCGCGGAAACGGCATTTTAGTAATTCTTTTTTCGGGGCACACGGTTTTTACCATACTAATATAAAGATCCTCGATGAGGCCGAGAACTTCTTCTTCGGTGGTAAAACTCATCTCAAGATCAAGCTGGGTGAATTCCGGCTGGCGATCGCCGCGGGTATCCTCATCTCGAAAGCAGCGTGGAATCTGAAAATAACGCTCTATTCCCGCCACCATCAAAAGCTGTTTATACTGCTGGGGCGACTGCGGAAGCGCGTAAAATTTTCCCGGATACATACGCGAGGGTACTACATAGTCCCGCGCGCCTTCGGGAGTTGATTTGGTAAGAATGGGGGTTTCAATCTCGATGAAATCCTTTTCGTGCAAATACTTCCGGATAAAAGATACAACCCGGTCGCGGAGAATTAGATTTTTTTTCATCCGTTCGCGGCGGATATCAAGATAACGGTATTTCATTCTATGCTCCTCCCCTATCTCGTAGCCGTCGCCGTCAATGGCAAAAGGCAGGGTTTTGGCTTCGGCAAGAATTTCAAGAGACGCCGCCTCCACCTCAATTTTACCGGTGGGAAGTTCCGGATTTTCCATTCCCGAAGGACGTTCTTTCACGGTACCTTCGATTTTCACCACCCACTCCGTACGCAAGCGGTCGGCTTCTTTGCGGACGGCCTCGTTTTTCGGGGAAAATACCACCTGCACCGTCCCCCACCGATCGCGAAGATCAATAAAAATAAGTTTGCCGTGATCGCGGCGTGTTTCGACCCACCCCATAAGAACCGCGCTTTTACCGAGGTGGTGTATGACGTCTTTAGTTAGCACTCGAAGGGTCATATAGTAATTGTTACCTCAAAGAATGCCCAATGTCTAATACCTAATTTCTAATCAAATCTCAAATCCGCAATTTTAGAAATTAGACATTAGGAATTAGAAATTGCTTTTGGCGGGATCGGCAATTCCACCCAAAATATGCTTCCCTTCCCCTTTCCTTCCGATTCAGCCCTAATCTTTCCGCCATGATCCTCGGCGATACGCTTCGCAACGTAAAGGCCAATGCCTGTTCCCTCGGTGGATACCCTTGAGGCATCTTTACCGCGGCTGAACTTATCAAAAATTCGCCCCATATCTTCGCGACTCATACCCACACCCGTATCCTTAATCGCAACCCATACTTGCTTGCCTTTGGGAGACGCGCTAATCTCTATTTTCCCCGAAGGAGTATACCGGATGGCATTGTCCAAGAGATTCGAAAAAACCTGGCGAAGCTTCTCCTCATCGCCCTCGATCCGCGGAAGATCCCCGGCTACATTAAGCGCGGAGGCAAGACCCCGCTGTTTAAGCGCCATTGCCGCCTCTTCAAGCACACCTTTGAGTAGAGCGCCTAGATTAATTTCCTTAAAGGTGTACTCTATTTTATCGCGCTCTATTCTTGCCAGATTCAAAATATCGTTTACAAAACGAGTCAGACGTTCGTTGGACTGATAAATTCTGGAAAGCCGGTCTCGGAGCTCTTCGGGAATCGCGCCAAAAGCACCCTCAAGCGCCATAGATAAATAGCCCTTGGTGGCAGTAAGCGGCGTACGGAGCTGATGCGAAACCATGGAAACAAACTCGGATTTTAACTGATCGAGTTTTTTGAGCTCGCGATTCGCGGCCTCGAGGCTCCTTGCCAACCTCTCGATCTCCTCGCGGGAACGAACTTCTTCGAGAACGCCGCGGATTAAGAAAATTCCCGCCAACACCACCAAAACCAGCAAAGTTCCGTCTATAATTTTCTCCTCCGGGCTCCGGCCGATAAGGAAGCGGGTCAGAAGGAAAATCCACAGAGAAAAAGTAACCAATTCCGCGGTTATTACTTTTATATTAAACAGTCCATGTTTCAACGCCGCATATCCCAGAAGAAACGGAAAAACCGCCACCAGAAAATTACCGTAGGGCGGCACGGGGACGTTGTACCAAAGAAAAAAATTTGTCGCTCCGCCGCCAAACCCCAGAATCGCGCCAAGCACTACGTAGAAAATTTGGCCTTTTCTTGCAGGAGGAGACACTCGATACTCCTTCAATAATACGAATAGAGAAAAAATTACCAACCCGACGTAAACTACGGCCAAATAAAAATTATAAAGAAATCCCGGGTTCGGCCAAAACGGGAAGAAAAGTTTGGGTTCGATGTCTCGGATAAAAAGCTCCGAAAACGTAAAGGGAAGAATGGCAAAAGCCGCGATATAAGCGATATGAATAACGTGGCGCAGACGCTTCTCGAGCGAAAGAAAAAGCGAGGTCCAGTGGAGGTAAAATACCGGTATAAAGAGCGAACCAATCGATAGTATTCTTACCCAAAAAAGAGCTCTCTCTCCGCTATCGTAGATCGAGTACCAACGCCAGTATCCGAAAGACCATACTGCAACCGCAATAGTCATCAAAAAAAACAGCCAATTGGCTTTATTTCTCCAGTTTTTAAATAGAATTACAAGCCCGAAGCTTAATGCGAGGATTCCGTTGATCATTCCTGATAAAGCGAAGTATTCCATGTCTCTTATTTTTTAACCGACACGACTATATGTACCTTCAGCGGCTCAAAAATTATTTTGGGGAGCCCGCCAAATCCTGCTGCCTTTAACATGTCTTCAATATTACGGGGAGTACGATAATACATCTTGGGCCATCCGGTTTTATTCACAAAAACCATCTCGGGGTTCGGGTGGATATTGGCAAAAATAAAAACTCCGCCGCGTTTCAAGGTATTGTATATTTTTTTCATAAGAGCGATCCCGGAATCCTCCGAAAAATAATCCAGCAGTCCCACCATTTCTATTATATCAGCCGACTCCGCCTGAACCAAGGAATCAAGATCCCGCGCGTCATCGTTTTTCCATTCAAAAAGGCGATAAATCCCAAATCGCTTTGCTAGCTCCCGGGATGAATCGAGGGCTTTTAAATCTCGATCTATATTTACAATACGTACGTTGTCAATCGACTTCTCTTCCGAAATTTTCTTAAGGCTTTGCATGACACCCCTTGCCGATCCCCCGCCCAAAGACACCAGAGTAACCTTTTCCCCGGCAATTAAACGAGAAGCGAGCTCCCCTTTAATAAAAGACTCGGTTATCTTTAGCCTATTCCGCAGAGCCTTGGGTTGAGAGACGACGTGATGCCAAAATAAATCGGCTATTCCCTGTAAAATTCCACGCTGAAATAGGCCCCGTTGATACCGCACATACATTACTTCAAGCGCCAAAGAGGAGCCCCGGTTTTGCAGTACCGCCTCGGCGTCGCGGCTCGAACGCCGCATTAATCTTTGTATAACCGGTCCGGGGAGCAGATTTAACAGGGGAACAGAAAATATACGGACAAATTTAGTAAAAAGTCCGTGCTTTTCCAAATTTTCAGATTCAAATATTTCGTACTTCATGTAACCGATATACAAAACTCATTGCCTTTTCCGCGGCTTGGGCGTATTCATCACTCGTTTCCGGAACCCTACCATAGATTTTATCTATAAAAAACGGTTCGCCTAAAACTATTTTTAAACTATACTTGCGGGAAAAAAGCTCTTTCCAGGCAAAACCCATTCTATATCTGTCCGGAGAAAATCCTTCCAGGTAAACCGGTAAAATCGGCGCGCCGGTCTTGGCGGCAAGATAAGCAATGCCGCGACGGGCGAGTTTGGGTTTAAAATCTCTATTTACCCTTCCTTCCGGGAAAACCAAAACCCGTCCGCCCCGCCCAATAATCTCTAATGATTTTAAAAGACTTTGTTCAAGGCCTGTTCCTTCCCTTATGGGGTAAGCCCCGAGCGCCCAGATAAACGGACGTTTCCAGGTATAATAATGCTCGGGCGCGGTGGGGTAACGAAAGGGAAAGTATTTAGAGCCGAAAGGGAAAATCTGCGAAATTAAAAACGGATCGAGAAACGAAATATGATTTGAAATTATTATAAACTCCGCACCTTTCGTCAGCCGCGCTTTGCGCGGTGACGATACGGCTAACGAAAAGTGCGGGGCAAAAGACCTGTCGGGTATTCTTTTGATCGCGTCCCAATTTTCAACCCTAAGCCTGCCGAAGAAAAAAAATAAAATTCTCAACGGAACCCAAATCAAATTTTGGGTTATAAAAGCCATTAGAGTCTCTAGCAACCCAAACACAAGCTACATTATACCACTTTTGCATTAAAAAACAGCCCGCTCTCGGGCTGTGACTTAGATTAGAATAGTTACCTCAATCCTGCTCTGAAAAACTGCGCCACAATATCCACTCTTCCCGTGCCGTAGCCAACGTACCTTCCTGCTTTTTCCGCAAAAGGAATGGAGGGACCAACCGAGGCGCCTTCAGGCCACTCGCTCCAAACCACCAGAGGACCGAGATTATCAAAGACTTCTCCGCTCACCATAGCCTGTTTCGTCTGCCGCGCGTTTTCAACCATCTCTTCTCGTGTCTCAGGATAAACTGCCAAGGCATTTTGGCGGGGCGGTCTTATTAAAGTCTCGTCGTAAGCCGCTTGAAAAGTAGGGATCACGTATTTCTTCTTGCCTGTTAGGGACTGAACCTCATCCAGAGTCCTTCTTTTAAAAGCTGCGTGCCTTAAATAGTTAGCCACCATGTCCTGGTAGTTTCTCGAAGGGCCGCTGAAACCGGCAATAGAGTATTCCATCCAACCGTCAAAAGCGGCAAGACGTTTGATGTCATTTGAATTTTCCCCTCCGCCCGCGATAAAAGATACCGGATACCTTTCCCCGGCTTCTTCCATAACTCCGGCAAGATCGCCGACCATGCTGCCCGATGACCACAAATAGAATACCGCCCGGCCATTTAGAGTAACGTACCGCTCTGGAAATTCGAAAACCACGTTGCAAAACATAAATCCGAGATTATCCATAAAAACCTTGCGGTTATACGGATCATCCATGTCTACAGTTCCGTCTCTTCTAATCAAAAATCCGCTTCCGAGATGTTCCCAGAGCAAAAAGAAAGGACGCGAACCATTTCTGAAATAGGTAGCGAGCCAATGATTGTAGTCCGGTGAATCGGGGTGCGGATTAAACGACAGTATATCAAGCGCGGATCCATACATGTTAAGAAGCCGGTTTTGAAAATCAATCTGGCCCGGAGTTTGACGCCTGTAGGGAGTAGCGAGCTCCGGAATCGGATGCACCGGCGACTGCTCCGGCAGAAACTCCCAAGGATAAATTACGGCAAACCACCCCAGTTGTTCGGTTAGCTCCAAACTTGCGGTTCTTACCGAAACCGGTGTACGAGACAAGGCTTGGCCTAAGGGTAACGCGCTAAATAACCCAGCTAAAACCTCTCGTCTATTCAGCTGCACAATTGTCTCCTTTATCAAGGTACTTTGGGGCCTCGGATTTGCACTAGCATCAACTTGAGAAGCTCAAAAACGAGACGATTTCGAGGTGCGACGACGAAGATGTAGTTTTACTACTTCGAGGAGGAGCAACGCAGAAATCGGCCGTTTTTGAGCTTCCCCTCGGGGCGGGACAATTTTGACCGTCTTCTATGTTGCTCGTCGCTCACGTACCTCAAGGTACGCATCGCTCCTCGCGCCTTGAATACGGTTCAAAATTGTCTCCGCTCAATTGATGTTAGTGCAAATCCGAGACCCCGTATAAAGTCAACCTAACAAATGAATAACCGCACTGCAAGTCGAGCTGGACTCGACAAGCAGCGCGATATCCATCTGTAGAACCCCATCACCAATTTTGCGGGATGGTTCCGGGCGAGCCGCTTCGCCCATAGCGGGATGTGCCTATTCGGCACGCGCGGCTCGCATTTGCACACCGGCCGTCATCTATCAATAACTCAACTCCATTTTCTATCGCAAAATTGGTGAGGGGTTATTTGTTTCTTTACTACGATTCATCCTCGCCGCAAAGCGGCGACGTATTCTCGCAGAGAAACAAATAAAAAGCCGAGCCGTGTAAAGCGGCTCGGTTTCATGCCTTCGCACGCCGAAGTGCTTCGGCACGCAGGCGTGCGATGTTACCTTTCTTGACATAATGCCCAGAGAAGATAACGCGGATTTTCGCGAATCCGGCGAAAAAGATACGGAGCAAGGTTGTCTCCGTAAAGAACGTAAATCGCTACCGGCGCATTGCCGAAACGCGCAAAATGCGAAAAATACTCCTGCCTGCGTCCGTAAAGAGCGGCCAGCCGAAATCTATTCCCGTAAACCTCGCGGTCAAACGCCGCCTGTCTAACGCGATCGAGAAGCTTCTGGTCATGCGTAGCAAATTCCGCATAGAGGGCCGGGGGGTTGCCCCTCCGCACCATTTCCGACATAAGTTCGAGGATGGCCGAACCAAGAACTCCAAACCGCAAATCAATCTCTCGGGAATCACACAAAGCGTGCGGATCGCTGCGATACGCCCCTTTACAGAGACGGATCCCTAAAGTTTTACCCGGCGGAAGTTCACGCACATACGGAACTACGGTGTTTTGAAAAAATGATACGCTATCCATTTCTCCCGTACCGTAGGCCTGTAATGCCATCCCTGCAAAGTTGCAATCGCTTCTTGTTTTCAATTCGTCAGACACAACCGTCCAGGCGTTTCTTCGCGTACTAAGAAGTTCCGCGTCAAGCCACCAGCGCACCCCGTACCCCGAGAGACGGCTCAAGGTAACGGCAAGCTGCAAAAAATGATTTCGCCAGCTCGAACCTTCAATGAATCCCGTTACCACGGGCTTACGCCCGCGGTATCCATCCAGACGCTTCGCGGAACAAAACGCCACTTCCTCCACGGGCTTACGCCCGCGTGGTTTCCGTGGTAACGGGATGAAAACTACGGGTTCGGTTAAACCAAATTGACTCAATTTCAGCGATACGTCGCAGCGCAAACGATTTTCGCTTATAGCCGAAGCGATGTTCTCGTATTCTTGAGCGGCGCGCGCAATTTCTCGAGAGAGTTGGTGGTTTTCTCCTGCGAAGTTCAAGATCGCCTGCATCCCGTGGGAGTTTAACTGTTTAACAACCCTCAAGGCAGAATTGAGATCCTTCCCTCCTACAAACCTTCGGCCCAAGATGTGTACCAGTGGTTCTGCAACAAGACGCCCAAGTCTCATCTTTTCACCCTTTTTCAAGAAAGAACTTTGCGGAGATAATATCAGATTATAACGCTGTCGTCAATTAAAAAAGCCGGAGTTGGCATCTCCGACTCTATGCTTTCTACTTTTGTGCGGCGAGTTTCAGACGAATATAGCTCTCTCGAACTATATCCTCATCACGGAATCCAAGCTCTCTTGCCAGGGCCATGAGATCTTCTTCGGTTGATCTTGTGGGGCCTTTAAACTCCGTAAATTCGCCAAGACCAAGCACCGAATCGCGGTGCAGAACCACTCCGTCTCGAAGAAAAATCTCCCGCGATTTCATGATAACTGCGACCTCGTCAAAAACTTCTCTGCAAAGTTCGTCCACCCTGCTATCAGGAAGAGGGATGGGAATTTTAGGCCGGTGAAGATCATGATGAGTTCTTTTTTTACATATGAGGTAGTGTCTGTCGCCTTTTCTGCTAAGAACCCAGCAAACGTCGTCCTCAAGAAATTCTCTTCCTTTCAAGGTAAGATATCGATCTTTCTCTTGCACTGCGGTCTCAAGCTGCCAGCCTTGGCGACGCAGCATCTCGGGATTTACGATACCGCGGAGTTTAAGTTCGGATCCAGCCACCCACGCTTTTTCTCTCATCAGTTCCACGCCGTGAGAAAAAACGGTATCTTCGCCGACTTCAAGCCGTCTCTGAAGCGTGCCGAGGATGATTGAAATGAGCATACGCAGAACCCCATCCGGAGATTCACGGGTATCAACCACAAAAAGCGGGAAATTGGGCATCCTGCTTCCCAGGAGATTCGCCGTCGTATCAAAACAATCAAGAAGCACCGGAAGCGTCTCTGGATTCATTAAGCCGCCAAAGCGTACTTTTCCTTCTCTCCAAGCAGGGCCGTATTCTCGATCAAGCGCGGTTTCCGGATCTATGCGGAGAAAAATCACCGCATCCATATCCTGCACCCAGGGACCGTGCAGCATAAATTCGACCACAATGTCAAAATCTTCTTGACTTAACTTACCGCGCCTTCTCTCGAACTCAAAAAATCCGATCTCCTCAAAAAATCCGCGATTGAATCCGACCAGATTAATGCCGCGGAGCACCGGCGCCTCAACCAAACGATAAAATTCCTGGGCAAGGTAGCGCATCTGCATGGCGTAAGAAAAATCCCTCGGAGCTTTACGGATGAAAGGGCTCTCCGCGCCCTCTTCGTGAAATAGAATTCTCCATCCTCTTCTTTTAAACCAGCGCTCAAGCCGTACTTTATAGAAATCTTTGCCTGCTTTCGGCATCCCGGCAAGCTCAATGATGGCGGGTTTTGCGGGTATGTCTCTATTTCGTCTCGGCGGATCAATTCTATCAAGAACCGCAGAAGCCAACGCATTAAGTTCTGCTTCGGAATAGGTTACAACCTGATACATAATTGCCTCACTTCGTTATTTATTTGGAAAAGACCGTTACCCGTATTTGTGGCGAATTAATACCTCCGTGTCAACATTTACAAAAACGGTTTATTATGTTAGGCTATGGGCAGCACACCAACAAGGAGTCCACTCAATGGATACAGGTCACAATCGGAAAGAACTATCCGAAGTCATTGCCGCTATAGAAGAACAGCTTAGCTCACTTCCGGAAATCAAGAATTTGGACGACCTCCGGGAAGCGTGGAAAAAACTCCTGGAAAGATATAACGTCTTATCTGTAATCGTATCGGAAGTCGTGAAGATGGCAGAAGGCGGCAATCAATACGCCATGAAGCTCGCCGTAGACATCAATCCGCGTTATCAGCAGGTTTCTTCGGAGATTAAACGATTCGCCGGGGCAATTTCTGAAATTTGCAGCGAAGCGGAACGACTGCTTTCCACCGACACAAGAGATCTGCCGGTAATGTAGGCCTGCCCAAAATCCAAAGCCGAGCAAGAACTCGGCTCTTAACCCCGCCCATAGCTCAATCGGTAGAGCAACGGCCTTTTAAGCCGGTGGTTGGAGGTTCGATTCCTCCTGGGCGGATTTTAATTTACGCAGCGCCGCCTCTATTTTTTGAGTCGCATCAATATAGTTATCCGTCTTTTTAAAATAGAGCGGGTTTCCGAAATATACTTTTACCTCCCCCCTCCTTCGCGGGATTATTTTATCTCTGGGCAAAACGTATTCGGTTCCATCTATAAATACCGGAATAACCGGCACTTCCATTTCTACTCCCAAAAGTCCTGCCCCGCGCTTTAGGGGCAGAAGTTCTTTGCCGGGACTCTGTCTTCCTTCGGGATAAACCGCCACCGAAAAACCCCTATCCAAAAGTTTCCCCGTTGCTTCCAAACCCTGCTCAACATTTTCTTTCTCTTCGCGCGGAAAACTGAAAGTTGCAAAAAAAAGTTCGAGGATCGTTCGGGCCCACCAATAGGATCTCAATACATCCTTGGCCGCGGCAAAAGCGAGTCTCGACCGGATTTTTAAAGGCAGCGACATTAAAATCACCACCGAATCAAGATAGCTTCGGTGATTGGGCATAAGGAGAAAGGGGCCTTTAATTTCGCGAAACACCTCCTGATTGAAAACCCGTAAGTTTACAAATCCTGAAAAAATCGGAAAGACAAAAATCCAATATAAGATTTCGCGCACCAACCGCGTAAGAGCCGCAAAGGGCCGGTTTTTCAACGGCTCTTCCGGAGTTTCCGGCTTCGGCCTTTCCTTTATCAAGGCCTCAAGCTCCGCCACTCCGGTTTTTTGCGTGAGCAATTTTTCTTCGAGCGTTATCCCGAATGCTTCCTCCATCCTCGTCACAAGTTCAATCCTTAGAATAGAATCCATTCCAAGATCCGAAACCAATTTCGTATCCGGAGTAATTTCCTCCGGCGCTTTTCCAAAAATTTCTCCTAAAAGTTTGGTCATGGGAGTCGCTTCCCGACTCGATGCTGCTTTCGGCTCCACCGGCTTATACTTGAGCCATTCGAGAACCTTTTCTTTTTGAATCTTGCGAGTGGCGGAACGCGGAAAATCGGCATCCGGCCAAAGCGACCAGTTTTGCACTCGCTGGAAACTAGCAAGCTTCGCGTTCGCCGCCTCTACGACCGCTTCGGGATTTACTCCCTCCTCAAGTAAAAGCACCGCATGAATTTCAACCCGATGATCTTTTTCGAGACCGACCACCGCGCTGTCTTTCACTCCCGGCTGTTTATTTATTTCAAACTCAAGGTCTTCGGGATAAATATTTTGGGCGGCGGGACCCTTAATCATATATTTTTTCCTTCCCCGCACGTACACAAACCCGTTTTTGTCCACTTCTCCCAAATCGCCGGTTTTGAACCACCCGTCCGGAGTAAAAACCTCCCGCGTTTTTTCCTCATTTTTATAGTAACCGGAAAAAACATTGGGGCCCCTTGCTAGAATCTCCCCATCCGGAGCTATCTTTACTTCTACCCCGGATACGGGTTTACCCGTGGAAGAAAAACGGTGCTTCCAAAAAGTATTGACCGAGAGTATGGGAGAAGTCTCGGTAAGACCGTAACCCTGAAGAAGTTTTATTCCAAGGAGTTCCCATTTTCTTTCAAGAACCGGATCAAGCGGAGCGCCGCCCGAGGCAACCGCAAGCAACCATCCGCCCATACGTTTGTGGATTTTATGAAATAAAATCCTCCGGGCGGGCCAAGGAAGAAAACCTGCAACATGCCTTGCACTATCAAGCGCGCGTTCGCGACCCTCCTCCCTTGCGCGCGCCTCAATCTTTTTCATTACCGTATCTAAAAATTGCGGGACCGCCAGCATTTTAGTTACATGGTGCTCCCTTAAAGCTTTCGTGATGAGTCCCGAAGATGTTCGCGGGATATAAATTATCCTTGCGCCGCGCAACACCGGAAAAAGAAATCCACCTACCTGTTCAAACATATGGGAAAGCGGAAGAATGGAAAGAAATCGGTCAAACTTCCACACAGGAATGGATGCGGCAAGCGCAAGAAGATTAGAAACAATATTACCGTGGGAGAGCATTACTCCCTTGGGATCGCCGGTGGTGCCGGAAGTGTAAATGATTTCTGCTAAGTCGCTCTCTATAATGTCGGGAAGTCTTGCCTCTTTGGGAAGATCTGATTTTACTGCCCCAAACCCGTCAATATCAAAAATCTTAAGTCCGCTATTGAAGTTCGACTTCAATAGAGATGCTTTAAGAAGCACTCGTGCTCCGGTGTTTAAGGCCACTTTTTCAATAAATTCTTGCGTGTTTTCCGCGTGAAGAGGCACCGCCACTCCGCCCCGTAGCAAAATTCCAAAAAACGCCCCGCCCCAGTAAGGAGAGTTCGGGGACCATAAAAGCACCGGCTCTCCTTTTTTCACGCCTTCTTTTTCAAGAAGCTCTGCAACCGAAACCGCAAAATTCCAGAGATCTCCGTAGGTCCAACGGATTTCCCGATACCTCGGACGCATAATAAAAGCCGTGCGCTTACGGTTTTTTCCAACCGAATTTTTTAAAATATCTATAAGAGTCATGCTGAATCCCGTTAGTGACAGCCGATTCCATTATGTTTACATACTGCGGAGCAAAACCAACGGAAACCGGTATTGTGGATTTACATCGGATCTACGGAAGCGCTCTGGGCGCTTCCTGTCACTAACGGGATGAAACAACCAGAGCCATAGCGTAGTCCCCGTCATGCGCAATGGATACTTTACACTTCCGTCCTTTGATTCTAATCCGCGGCTCTCCGTTTTTCTCGTGATAAATTTCAATCTCCTGCCACCTTCCCGCCGGAACCCCAAACGCTTTCACGGCCGCCTCTTTAGCCGCAAAAATTCCGGCAAGCGTATTGACCGAGGCGTTTTTTTCTTCCTGCGGCAAAAAAATGCGGCGGCGCACGGCCGGAGTCCTCAAGAGAATTTTTTTAAAACGCGGAATAAAAACAAGGTCGCAGCCTATTTTAATATTTTCCATACCCAGTATATCATCTTCCCGTGATGCCAAACGCCTTCGGGGATTTCCTCCGGCGTTTGTATATGAGAAGTCGTAAGCCCAGTATATCAACCCCGACTGTCCCGATGGACATCGGGACGGGAACTCGGGATTGGGTTAGTGGTAATTAACTGTTTCTTGGTTCGATACCCGGTAAATAACTCCTACTTTGTGGGCTTTTAACCCCAGTCGGGGTTGTATTACTGGGCATACCCTTGAAGATTACCAAAATTTGAGGTAAAATGCCATGCGTGGGGCCCGTAGCATAGTGGTAGTGCGCCCGCCTTGCACGCGGGTGGC
>CAYPFS010000020.1:9517-15854 GCA_964410175.1 uncultured Candidatus Saccharibacteria bacterium | reverse complement strand
GTTCCGGACAATTCGTGGTTCAACAGAATTCAGGCAACGTCGGCATCGGGACGACGGGGCCGTCCGTCAAATTCCACGTATCTGGCAGCAATGTTGCACGATTTACAGACGCGAGAAGCGGGACCGGCACGCAACACCTGTTCTGGGAATTTACCGGCTCGGATCCATATGGTATCGAATTCAAATACACAGGCGGATCACCAAACGACGGCGGGCATCGATTTATCGAGTTCAACGATTCAACGACACTTCGCATGGCGTTCAATAGCAATGGGGGGCTTGCCAACTATTCGGCGAACAACGTCAACCTATCAGACGAGCGAACTAAAAACATATTGGGTCCGCTCGATAGCCAATGGGATAAGTGGAAGGAGCTCGAGTTCCTGAACTATCAGTACAAAGACAACCCTAACCAAAATCTAATTGGGCTTACTGCTCAGCGTACTCAGAGGGTGTTCCCAGAAATTATCACGAATTTCAACGACGACAATTTGGGCATCCGAGAGTCGGAGCTGTTCATGCTGATGGGTCGGGTTGTTCAAGAGGGCCAGGATAAGATAGAGTCACTAGAAGACGCGACTGTCTCCCTCTCCCTCCAAATAGAAGACCTTGACCTAAAACTTGAAGACCTTGCCAATTCGACAAGCTCATGGCAAGCCATCACCACAGTCCTTGACTCTCCTGCCCTGAGCGAAGCCGAAGGGTTTGCCGAAAAGTTCTTCAACAACCTTTTCACCCGCATCAAGTCCTGGCTGGCCGATGCCGCAAATGGCATTGCCGAAATCTTTACCGACAAACTTACTGCCGCAGAGGTTGAAGCGCAAAAGCTCTGCGTGGGGTCTGTGTGCGTTACAGAATCAGAGTTTATGTCGGTATTCGGCTCGGGGTCATCAAGCAACAGCAGCCAAACCGAAGAACAGACCCCACTAGTAGACAGCTCCGCTGACACTACCGGGCAGGCAACAGCAACCGACACAGAAAGTTCTCAATCACCGCAGGGTGCTCAGACAGAGCAGGCTGGTGAACCCCCATTAGAACCTTCTGACGAAGATCTAACGGGGCAGGCAACAGAAGAACAACCTACGCAAGAAGAACAAATAACCGGAGAACCCACGCCAGCTCCCGGACCTGCGCCTGAGTCAGCCCCCGAACCAGAGCCGGAACCACAAAGTGGAGAATAATTTGCTTGCTTTTTCATAATGTTTATATAGAATAAACGGGTGGCGGCGGTTTAAAATTCGGTTGATTTTTTACTAATAAGCCGGGTGGTAAGCCCCGTTAGAAACCAATTATGTGGTATGTTCTTTATGAATTGTCATGTTGTTTCCATCTTATCCCGAAGGATTAAAAGTGTTAACAACGCGTCGAATTCCTACAACTGAGTATGCTCACCCGGAGAGATTATCTAATTGTCGTTTTGGTCGGTTTTTTCACCGGGGTTTTTGCCGTGCCTACGGTCGTGAATCTCGGCATCAGGAGTTATACCGTACTTATGTCACTCCCGCTCGCTGTTCCGATTCTTTTTGCGTTTGGGCTGTGGTGGGGAAAGTTCCTCTCGCGCTGGTTTGCTTTTTTTGCGCAGTTTGCCAAATTTGCCGCAGTGGGATTTTTAAATACCGCGATTGATTTTGGGGTTTTGAATATTTTGAGTCTTGCGACCGGCGTTACCAAAGGATTTATACTGGGAGGAGTAAATGTGCCCGGGTTTACGCTTGCCGTGGTTAATTCTTACTTTTGGAATAAATACTGGGTGTTTAAAGGCCGCGAGAGCGTCGCGAGCGAGTTGCCTAAATTTTTGGCCGTTACCTTTATCGGGCTTTTAATAAACAGCGGCTTAATAGTTTTAATTACGACTTACGTCACGCCTCTTTTGGGTTTCCAGGCGTCTGTCTGGCTTAATTTGGCGAAAGTTTTTGCCACCACCGTTTCTTTGATGTGGAATTTCGCGGGATATAAATTTTTGGTGTTTAAATCGTAAGGCGATTCCCTCGGCGATAAAATTTGAAAAACACGCTCGACCTCTCCTGCGGAGGTCTCGCTAAGGGTCGGCACGACTTTCCCCGATCTTGATCGGGGAGCCAAGCAAGTCGTGCCTCCCATTGTTTTTCAAATCTTATCGCCTCGACCGCCATACGATTTTTGTTTTTTAGCGTGATCGACGAAGACCGCCGGCTCTTTTATTTTCGGGCCGATTTTGCTATCATCAATCCCATGAGCGAACTTGTACTATATAGAAAATATCGTCCGCGGAGTTTTGAGGAAGTTGTCGGGCAGGAGCACGTGGTGGCGGTTTTAACGAACGCCCTAAAACAGGGCAGGGTGGCCCACGCTTATTTATTTTCCGGGCCGCGGGGAACAGGGAAAACTACGATAGCCCGGCTTATCGCAAAAGCTTTGAATTGTTCGAAGTTCGACTTCCGCGGGAAGTCGAACTTCGACGGAGAGACGCCCTGCAATCGTTGTGAAATGTGCGAAAAATTTAATTCCGGCCGCGGGTTTGATTTGATTGAAATTGATGCCGCTTCAAACCGGGGGATCGACGAGGTAAGACAGCTTCGCGAAGGGGTGAGAACAGTACCCGTGGAGGGAAAGTATAAAGTTTATATCATTGATGAGGTCCACCAGCTGACCCGCGAGGCTTTTAATGCCCTTTTAAAAACTTTGGAGGAGCCGCCGAGCCACGCCGTTTTTATTTTAGCCACCACCGAACTTGAAAAGGTTCCCTCAACCGTGGTTTCGCGAACCCAGCATTTTGATTTCCGTAGGCCAAGCGTCAAGCAAATTGCAGAACGCCTCGTAAAAATCGCACATAAAGAGGGGGCGAAATTAGATGCGGAGGGAGCGCATTTAATCGCTTTGGCGGCTGAAGGTTCGTTGCGTGACGGAGAATCAATTCTCGGGCAAATAATGGCGGTAGAGGATAAAAAGATTACGCGAGCCGAGATCGAGAATATTTTGGGCCTGCCGAGGCGCGAAGCGGCCAAAAAAATGTTTGAGTTGGTTGTCAGAGCCGACGCGCCCGGGGCCCTGGCGCTTATTCAGGAATTGCATGACTCGGGCTACGACCTGACCTATTTTTCCAAACTTCTTCTGCAGTATTTCCGCAACGCGCTTTTTTTAAAAACCGATTCGACGCTTAAAGCCTACGTTGCCGAGGAGATGCTGCAGGACGAATTTGACTGTATTTCGGCCAACCTGGGCTCATTTGGGGTGGGGGAGTTGTCGCGGGCTGTAAACGTAATTTTCGAAAATCTCCAGCATTTTAAAAAAACTCCGATTCCCCAGCTCCCTCTAGAATTGACGGTTCTCGAGATCATCCGGAAGGAATAAACATTCTAACATTCTGCAGAATATTGGAATGTTTGTAGTTTGTAAAACGAGCTTTGTTATTGCCGGGTCGTCTAATGGTAGGACACTACCCTTTGGAGGTAGTTATGAAGGTCCGAATCCTTCCCCGGCAGATATGGGCGGGAAAGCCGTGGCAATCCTCTGGGCTGGTTTGGTAAAAAGTTCGGATTTTGTTCAGGAGACACAGATTTGAAAAAGAGGTAGGTTTACAATTATGCCAACGCTTCATTTAATTTGCGGTTTATCCGGATCAGGCAAATCAACGTTTGCAAAAAAAACTTGCAGATGAATATCCTGCATTGCGTTTAACCCCTGACGAGTGGATGGCGCGTATTGTTGGTGATGGGATGATGGTATGAATGAAAAGAAGGGCTGTTCTCGAATCAATCCAGTGGGAGATTGCCTAGCAGGTATTGCGTTTGGGTATTGATGTGATTCTGGAATCAGGGTTTTGGAGCCGCAAGGAACGAACGAATTCCGAACCCGTGCAAAAGAACTTGGAACAGAGATCAAACTATATTTTCTCGACGTACCGCGTGACGAACTTTGGCGGCAGTTGCCAGGTGTGCACCCTCAAGAAACGAAACCACCTACTTACTGAATTTTCAAAATAAATCCCACACATAATTTTTATGTGCGGGCCTCTTTAAGCATTAGACCGCTACGCCGTTAATAAGTCGGTGAAAAATCTTTTGTTTACGTTCTTTTTCGGTCTTCAAGCGATGCAGCTCCCTCTCGGCAGATTGGTGGGATACTCCTTGCAAAAATCGCTTCAATGCATCGGCAAGCTCCTCTTCGTCCGGAGTACCGTATCTTTTCCCCAGTATATGTGGAAGCGGCTCTACTATAGAAACTTCTCCCAGGCCCGGCGATGAAAATCTTGCAACTACTTGTCTCTGAACAATTCCTACCTCTACCCGGACCAGAGCGTCGCCTTCGTTAAACTCGGCAAAATACGTTGCGCCGTTTCCGCAAATTTTCCATACAGCCGTAGTCTGGGGATCCTCTACTAACTGCAAAAGCCACCTAGATATGCAAAGATCACTGTAGAACGTCACGACTCGCCTCCTAAAATGAATCGTATGCTATTTACAGCCTAACACAACCTATTTATCTTTGCAAAACTGTTCCAGGGATGGTAAATTTTAACTGGAGACAGCTTCTCAGGGTCTCGTTATATAATCATTGGATGGCATTGAGTTTACGTTAAAATACACTACCATGATCGAAAACAGTATTGTATATAGAAATTACAAGAGTAAATATGAATATCTCCCTCTTTCAAGGGCCGAGGGTTCCGAGCTTTGGGATAAAAACGGGAAACGGTTTGTAGATTTCACCTCGGCGTGGAACGTAACCAATCTTGGATGGAATCATCCGGAAGTTAACGAGGCGGTTATTCGCCAGGCCGGGAAAAACGTGCAAGGTCTTTTATGGGGTTCGGATCCTATCCAAGAGGAATACGCCGCCGCTCTTACTCGAGTCCTGCCCGGGGAACTTGACGCTTGTGTAAAAGAAACCGGCGGCACGGAATCCGTAGAGGTGTCGATCAAAATAGCCCGCACCTACACCGGAAGGAAAAAGATCCTCGGTTTCAAAGGGCTTTATCACGGTCAACTTTTTGCTTCTTTGGCGTTAGGCCACGATCCTGGATCGCTCGAAAAACTCGAGCCTCTTGTTCCTCAAATCATCCCGCTAAGCTTCCCGCATGAAGGAGTGGGAAAAGACGGCTTTGCAGAATTCCTTACCGAACTTGAGAGACAACTTTCTCAAGAAGACGTTGCGGCAGTCGTAACCGAGCCCGGCATCATTACCGGTTGGGGGACAACACTGGTTGCTTATCCCGGGTTTCTTACAAAAATTCGCGAGCTTACGGAAAAATACGGCACTCTTCTTGTTGTCGATGAGGTGGGGACGGGTTTTTCTCGAACCGGAAAGCTCTTTGGGATTGAGCACGAAAACGTTGTTCCGGATATGATCGCTTTTGCCAAAGCCATTTCCAACGGCGCCGCGGCCATAGGTGCCGTAGTGGGAAAATCCGAGATTTTTGAAGAAGCTGTCATGGAAGCTGTTTTGGTTTCTACTTTCGGATGGACGCCGATTGCCTGCGCAGCCGCCTTAAAAACTTTACAGATTCACCAGCGAGACAAAACCTGGGAAATGGCGGAGCAAAAAGGCGTATATATCAAGGAAAAGCTTAAAAAGTTCGTTGGCGGGGCGGTAGCAGATGTGCGGGGAAAAGGTATGGAAATAGGCCTACAATTTAAAGACGCAGCAGCGTGCAGGGAGGTGCGCAGTAAGGCATTCGCAGACGGTCTCCATGTGGTAGGAGGAAGTCAAGACAATCTGCAAATTATGCCGCCGCTTACCATCCCGCAGAAACTTTTGGACGAAGGATTGGAAATTTTAATCCGGCACCTTTTGTGAACCGTAACCTTTTCTGCGAGACAGAAAAGGCGCTGGATTAACCTCGCATTTGGGAAAGTTGTAAAGTTTAATCGCAGACTAAGTTTGTGATACGCGTTCGTATAGCTCCAAGCCCTACCGGGCCTTTACACATCGGTACCGCTCGTACAGCGCTTTTTAATTATTTATTCGCCAAAAGAAACGGCGGGAAATTTATACTGCGGATTGAAGATACGGATTTGGAGCGTTCGGACCCGAAGTACGAGCAAGATATTTTGGAAGGATTAAGGTGGTTGGGGACAGAATGGGATGAAGGACCGTATCGGCAGAGTGAACGTATTGAAATTTATAAACAACACACCGAAAGGCTTCTAGCCGAAGGCAAGGCATTTTATTGTTTTCACTCCGAAAAAGAACTTGAGGAGGAGAAGGAAAAATTACTTGAGGCAAAGCATCCGCCCCTGCATCTTTGTGAATACCGTAATATGGATCCCAAGGAAGCGGAGATGCTTACCGAAACCAAAGAAGACTATATTATCCGATTCAAAACCCCCGCTGCTAGAAAAATCGTTTTTCGGGATTT
>CAYPFS010000020.1:3511-9507 GCA_964410175.1 uncultured Candidatus Saccharibacteria bacterium | reverse complement strand
ATTTGATACGCGGTGAAGTGGGTTTTGATTCTGATCTTTTGGGCGATTTTTCTATCGCTAAGCGCCCCGCGGCGCCTCTTTATAATTTTGCGGTGGTGGCGGATGACGAAGAGATGAAAATCTCGCACGTGATTCGGGGAGAAGACCATATTTCCAACACCCCCAAACAAATTTTAATTATTGAAGCTTTAGGATTCCGGCTGCCGCACTACGCGCATTTGCCCCTTATCTTGGGTCCGGACCGCTCCAAACTTTCTAAACGGCATGGAGCAACCTCGGTGGGGGAGTACCGCGAGCAAGGGTATTTGTCGGAAGCGCTTTTTAATTTTATGGCGCTGCTTGGTTGGGCCCCCAGCGACAATAAAGAGATTTTTTCCAGGGATGATCTTATCCGCGAGTTTTCCCTTGAGAAAGTGCAGAAATCCGGGGCGGTTTTTGATATTACGAAACTGGATTGGATGAACGGGGAATATATCCGTACTCTTTCGCCGGGTGAACTCTTAGAGCGTGTGAAGCCATTTGTTCCAGAAAGTAAAAAGCCGAAATCATATTTTGTGAAAGTACTCGCTCTTGAACAGCCGCGGCTGAAAAAACTCTCGGAGTTCCCGGAAAAAGTCGACTTTTTCTTTAAAGATCCGGAATACGATAAAGAATTACTGCGCTGGAAAGATATGTCGGATGAGGAAATAATTGTTTCCCTGGACAAATCAATGGAAATATTGCAATCCCCACGATTGAAGTCGGACTTCAATCAAGGGATGCTGGAAAAAGCGTTTCTCGAAGAAATTGGAGAAGGGGATAAGGGTAAGATCCTATGGCCCCTCCGCGCTGCTTTAACCGGTAAAAAGGCTTCTCCGGGACCGTTTGAAATTATGGAGATTTTGGGGTTTGAAGAAACATTACATCGCCTCAATGCCGCAAAGCAGAGAATGCTTTAAATTTAATCCCGTTAGAAGTAGCCGCGCCACGGTCCCTTGGACCCGCGCCTTCGGCGCGGGCGCGACTTCTAACGGGATTGCGGCTAGCTTGGTCGCGATTTTGGTTTTGCCAAATTTGGTATTCGGCGAGGTGTCCTCCCTCGAAGATCTTCGTCTGGAGATTCAAGCCAAAAACGAGGAGCTGGAAAAACTGGAGGAAGAGGCGCAGAAATACCGCGAAGAAGTTGCTGAACAGCAGGAACGAGGCAGGACTCTAAAAGCCGAACTCGCCAGGATTGAACGCACCATCGGACAACTGCAACGCGATGTCGCCGTTACCGAAAAAAGGCTCAAACAAACGGGGCTTCAAATAGAAGAGTTGAAGCTTGAAATCCGCGAAAACGAACGTTCGGTTGAAAAACTCCGTTTGGGGCTTGCCGGGCTCGTACAGGCGCTGGCGGAACGGGGCAGGGAGTCAATGCTTGCCATTCTTTTGAAAAACGAACTTCTCTCTAATTTTTTCCGGCAGATTGATTACTTTAAAACGTTTGAGCAAAAAATTTTGGATTCCTTGGACTCGCTTCGCGCCCTCTCAAAAGAGCTTGAAGAAAAGAAAGCTTCAGCCGAGTCGAAAAAGAAGATCGAAGAGGATTTGAGACGAATATTGAAGGGTAGGCAAAATGCGCTCTTTTCCGAGAAGCGCGAGAGAGACACGCTTCTTAGTGCAACCCGGAATGAGGAGAAACGTTATCAAACTTTACTGAACGGGCAGGAGGCTAAAATCGCGGCCCTGGCTGACGAAATCCGGGAAATTGAGGGTAAAATAAGAATAACTATTGATCCTGCCTCGCTTCCCGCCAAAGGTTCGGGAGTTTTGGCTTATCCGCTGGGGCACGTGACCCTCCGGCAGTGTTTGAATTTGAAAGAATTGGTAAATTGCGTTACTCAATTTTTCGGCTATACTTCTTTTGCGGCTGTGGGAGGATACGGTGGAAGGGGACATAATGGAATAGATTTTCGCGCCCCGGTCGGAACAGAGGTTTCGGCGGCGGAAGACGGGATAATTGAAGGCGTGGGGGATACGGATATTGGATGCCGCAGAGCGTCCTACGGGAAATGGATTTTAATTCGGCACAAAAATAATCTATCGACTCTTTATGCGCATTTGGTTGCGGTCGAGGTTTCAACCGGAGAAGAAGTACAGAGGGGAGAGCGAATCGGACTTTCCGGGAAAAGCGGATACGCCACCGGGCCTCATCTTCATTTCACGGTTTTTGCATCGCAAGCTGTTAAGATCGAATCTATTCGTTCCCGTGTTTGCGGGCGTTCGATGACTCTGCCGATTGCCGCTATCAACGGATACCTTAACCCCTTGGACTATCTCTAGAATATGGTATAATAGAGATACGGTTATGTCCAGGAAACTCCTTATAGTCTATCTTTTTTCAGTAATGCTGGCCCTTGTCCCTTTCACGGGATTAGGACTTGGTGATAGCCCCCAAATACAGCTTGCGGCAACAGCTGGGGATTTGCTAAATCCGGACAAATGGTTTGAAGCCCTGAAAAAAAATATCACCATTCCCATTTCTAAAGATAGGGAAATAAAATTACTCACGCCGGAAGAAACTCTACAAGAGGTCTCGCCGAGACTTCAAGAAATCAATACAGGAGTGCAAGAGGAAACAGGTGTTGATTTGGCTAAATTTATTAAGTGGTTTGCGGAGGTGTTAAAAGTGTTTTTCCAGATACTGGTAAATATACTCGAGCAAGTGTCTGAAGCCTTGGGTTCTTAGCCTGCCACTTTTATCAGTAACAAATTCTGCAAATGCAGTGCTATAGCACTGCATTTGCAGAATTTGTTAAGTATTATTTTAGCGGATGAAATTGTTTATGGGTCTTTTCGGCGTACTTATCTGAAGCGTGGACATAGCGAGTGGTGGTATGCAGCGACTCGTGACCCAGTAAAATTTGAATTGCCGCCGGATTCGCGCCTTGTTCGGCAAGATAAGTGGCAAAGCCGTGTCTTAGTGAATGCGCCGAGGTAGGAACATTGATTCCTAACCGAGTCCTATACTCTTTAATTTTCATTTGCAGGTAATTAGGCGAGATTCTGGAATTTGGTTTGAAACTATTTCTACCCCGATACGGGATAAATAAAGCCGGGCTCTCATCGGTGCGTGAGTCAAGGTACTCTTTTAGAGAGGCCCGGGAGCGCTTGGTGAGATATACGAATCTTTCTTTTTTCCCTTTGCCGCGTATAAAAATTCTTCCGGAATCGTCGAGTTGATTGCGGTTTAAAGATATTAATTCTGAAATTCGCATGCCGGTGGAAAAAAGGGTTTCCAGCATCGCTCGATTTCTCAAGGCAATCGCTTCTTTCTTTTCAAATTTAAGAGGGGATTCGATTAGCCGCACCAAGGCCTCAAATTCGGCCACCCGCGGATGTTTTTTGGGCATTTTTAGGAGCTTCACTGCGTCCGGCGGTACGGGTGTTTCGTAATCCATCTCAATAAGGTATTTTAAATAGCGTCGTAGAGCCGAAAGGGTCCGGTTAATGGAGCCGGCTCCCAGCGTTTTCTCCGTCTTTTTGTTTTGAGCGGTCTTGCGGTCCCGAGAGGTCAGGTAGGCCTTGTAAAGCTCAAGAGTGCGCTTGGTTGTGTCAGGAAACGGAAGGTGGACATCTTCATCCAGGAAGTTTTCAAAAGTTTTAAGGTCGCGGTCATAGTTATAAACCGTCTCTTGCGAGAAGTTTGAGGTTTTTAAATTTAAAAGAAAATCATCTAGGTGCGGGAGGGACATAAAATTTACTAATTATATTATAGCAGACAAAGTGAGTATTAGGGATATTATACTCAATTTTCTCTCGAATAAATTAGGCTGTCAAGGCGAGTTTATCCACAACCCCCTATCGTTCTCCATCGACCCCATCGATTAAAAATCCGGGAGGTTTTTACTCCCGGCAAACGTGAGGACGAAATAGATGCGACAGCGCCATATCTGCCAAGCCGCGGGTTTCATAAACCCTCACAATTGCCTGCGGGTTTATATCCTGCTTTTTCCGCCTCTTCTTTCGTATTAAACCACACCTTATTTACCTCCTTAATTTTTAACGCACCCGGACACCAAGGATAGTGATAGGCAGTGCCGTTTTTGGAGGCTACATACTTTCCTTGAATAGATACTATAGACGCTTTTTCTTTAGACGCTGAGTTATAACCGTCTTTCCCCTCTTCGTATATCGTGTTAACCGTATCCGGCATCGTGATCTCTATCGGTTCTTTGTTCGGCCACAAAAAACTAAGCCTGCCAAGACCAAAACTTGCAAGACCGACTAAAAAGATAAACGCGGCGACGTAAAGATCGGAGTGGTTCGCGGAAATCCAGGATTTGACTTTATGAGGATAGTTTATTAACATAGATCATAAGGCGCTACGAAATACGAAAAAGTGCGAAATTACGAAAAATTTGCCGGTTATCAAGTTTCGTACTTTCGTATAATTTCGTATTTCGTAGCCAAACGGTATGGCACATACAAAATCTTCCGGAGCCGGCAAATACGGCCGCGATTCACAACCTAAATACTTAGGAGTCAAAAAGTTTGATGGCGAACGGGTAAAGACCGGTGATATTTTGATCCGCCAGCGGGGCAGTAAATTTCTTGCAGGTACCGGAGTGGGGCTCGGCGGAGACGATACTCTATTTGCTTTACGCGAGGGAATGGTTAAATTCGGGACTCGGCGCAAGATGAGATTTGACGGATCGACGAGAAAGGCAAACGTGGTTAGTGTTTTAGCGCCGCGCGAATAAATTCTCTAAAAATAGGATGAGGGTTTAGCGGCCTCGATTTTAACTCTGGATGGAACTGGGTACCTAAAAAGAAGGGGTGCCTTTTGAGTTCAATTATTTCCGCAAGATTTCTTTCGGGGTTAACGCCCGAGAAAACCATCCCCTTTTTCTCCAGTATTTCTCTAAATTCGTTATTCACCTCGTAGCGGTGGCGGTGGCGCTCGGAGACAAGTTTTGCTCCATAGGCCTTGAAAGCGATCGTGCCCGGCTTTAACTCGCAGGCATATGCGCCAAGCCGCATGGATCCTCCCATGCGTTTCTCTCGGATATTACTAATCTGCTCGGGCAGAGTATCAATTATAGGATACTTGGTTTTAGGATTTACTTCGGTGGTATGCGCTCCTCTGAGGCCGCAGACATTTCTTGCGAATTCTACCGTTGCGAGCTGCAGCCCGTAACAAAGTCCCAAAAACGGGATTTTGTTTTTGCGGCAAAACTCGATGGTTTTAATTTTACCCTCCACACCTCTCGCTCCAAACCCCCCCGGCACTATAATGCCATCGTAGGATTTTAGCTCGGAGAGCGAGTGCGGATTTTTTTCGTAAGTTTCCGCGTTTAACCATGAGATTTCCGGCGCCAAGTCTAAGAACCAAGCCGCATGTTTTATGGCCTCAATAACGGAAATATAGGAATCCGCAAGGGTAAAAGAGCCGCTCCCGAAGTATTTTCCTACGATTCCTATGCGGACCGGTTTTTTAAGGCGCTTGGCTCTTCTAACGAAATTCTTCCATTCTCCGAGGTCCCGTTTCCGCGATTTTAGCCCGAATTTATCTAAAATTTTATTGCCGAGTTCATCTTTTTCAAAATTTATCGGAACTTCGTAAATAAATTTGACATCGGGCGCGGAAATTATATCTTTCTCCGAAACGTTGCAAAATACCGCAAGTTTTCTTTTGCGCGGTTCGTCCATCGAAACCGCAGAGCGCGAGATGATAATATCGGGTTGGATGCCTGCGGCGTTCATGGCGCGAACCGCATGTTGGGTGGGTTTGGTCTTCATTTCGCCAATTAATCTAGGCACGGGAAGATAAGATACTAAAATAAAAAGAACGTTTTGGGGGAAGCGCAAGTGCAGCATCCGCGCGGCCTCGAGAAAAAGAATATTCTCGTACTCGCCTACTGTGCCGCCTACCTCGACTATGGTAAAGTCTGCTCTTGCTTTTTGCGAGGCGCGCAGAAGCCGCCGGATTACTTCTTCCGGGATATCGGGTACTATCTGGACGCATTTTCCTC
>CAYPFS010000020.1:971-3501 GCA_964410175.1 uncultured Candidatus Saccharibacteria bacterium | reverse complement strand
ACGCTCTTTCTCAATGACACTTAAGTAAACCGAGCCGGAGGTCATGTAGTTCTCTTTGGAAACGTTATCATCCAAAAATCTTTCATAGTTTCCCACGTCCTGATCGCATTCCATGCCGTCTTCAGTCACAAAAACCTCCCCATGTTCGGTGGGGTTCATGGTGCCCGCATCTACGTTTAAATACGGGTCAATTTTTACGGCGGTGACCCGGAATCCGCGGCTTTTTAAGATCCGGCCGATCGAAGCCGTCGCAATCCCCTTCCCTATGCCGGACATTACGCCGCCGCAGACGAAAATGTACTTAGTCACGTAACACGATACACGTAACACATAACACGATACGAAAAGGGTTCACGAGTCGTGCTACGTGATACGTGTTTTATTATTCCGCTTCGAACACAACCTTTATCTTTCCCCTAACCCCCATCGGGAATTTAACCTCCACCGTCTTCTCCCCCGCCGTCTTAATAGGCTCTTCGAGAACCACCCATTCTTTTGCCACACGAATCCCCTCTTTCTTTAAAGCGTCTCTGATTTTTACCGCAGTAACCGATCCAAATGCTCTCCCTTTCTCTCCTACCTTAACCTTAAACGTTAATACAAGCGAATTTAGTTTTTCCGCGAGAGCCTTAAAATTCTCGTATTCTTGCGATTTTTCCCGTTCCTGCCGGTCTTTTAGGGCCGAGAGTTCTTTTAAGGTCGTTTCAGTTGCGGGTTTTGCCAAACCCCGCGGAAACAAAAAATTCCGCGCGTATCCACCCGCTGCGTTTTTCACTTCGTTTTTTTGCCCAAGCCCGGGGACATCTTGCAGTAAAACTACTTTCATAGAATAGAAGAGATATTTTACTGTCGTTCTATAAATTCTATCCGTGGCTCCTCGCCTGGTTTATGTTTTCCCAGCCGGTAGCTCTTTTAGTCCATTCGGGTACCGCGTTCGGGTTGACCCAAAGGACTTCGTTATCCACCTGAACCGCAGGCAACGTTTCTCTACCCTCTTTTAGTTTTTTTTCCACCTGATTCCGATTTTATACCGTCCAATCAATTTTTGCAACCTCACGGCAGACCCTCGGTTGCAGAGGGGTTTTTTCTATGGTAAGCTATTTAAGGGCTTGATGAATAACCTTTTTACTATGGGATTTCTGACTAAATTTATTGCGAGGGTCATTCTTAACGGAATAGCGCTTTATATTGCGACTATCTATTTTCCGGGGTTTATGCTTGGAGGTGTGACGGCGCTTGCTGTGGGAGCCTTGATTCTCGCATTTCTTCACGCTTTTATCGGGCCTATTTTAAGGTTGGTTACGGCTCCCCTGCGCTGGATTACCTTCGGGCTTTTCAATATCGTAATTAATATGGCTATTCTTTGGTTCGCGGATCAGCTTCTCACCCAGCTTACTATTGCGGACTTCAGTACGCTATTTTGGGTATCAATAATCGTGGCTATCGGGAACGCTTTTCTATGATTACCGTATTAAGCCTTGTTCAGGTAATAATATCCGTCTTACTCGTCGCCTTCATTTTACTCCAACAGCGGGGCGGCGGCCTTTCCCCTGTTTTTGGCGGAGAGGGCGGGGTTTACCGCACGAGGCGAGGAATAGAGAAATGGATTTTTCGCTCGACCATTGTTCTGGCCGTTTTATTTTTGCTGACCGCTTTTCTGAATCTAATACTGAGATAAGGCAATGCTGCAAAAACTTCAAAGCCTGCTTCGTAATTGGAAGCTGGTAACTCCCCGAAAATTTCTTTATCTCCCGCACATTTTAAATCCAAAAGAAGCTCGCATCCTTGGGGCGATTTTGGGTTTAGTAATCCTTAGTTTCGTAGCGACGGCGGGACGGATTTATTTTAGACTCACCGAGCCGGTTCCCCAAGTAGGCGGTTCATACGCCGAAGGTATATTAAAAGAGCCGCGGATTATTAACCCGATTTACGCCCATACCAGCGATGTCGATCGGGATATCACACGACTGGTGTTTGGTCGCCTTCTTTCTTACTCGGGGGCCGGAGAAATAGTCACGGATCTTGCAGAAAGTTATGAGATAAGCCCGGACGGGAAAGTATACACGGTTCACCTTAGAAAAAATGTCCGTTGGCATGACGGCGAGCCTTTTAGCGCCGAAGACGTAGAATTTACCGTAAAGGTAATTCAAAACCCTTTATACAAAAGCCCTCTTAGGCCCAATTGGCAGGGGGTAAGCGTGGAAAAGGTGGATGAACATACGGTTAAATTTACCCTTAGAATCCCCTATGCCCCTTTTATTGAGAATCTTGCCTTGGGAATTCTGCCAAAACATTTGTGGCAGGAAGTGGGTCCGGAAAGAGCGCTTCTAAACGAGTTAAATTTAAAACCGGTGGGCACCGGCCCTTATAAATTTGAAGCTTTACGTTCTTCGCGAGACGGCTCGGTTCTCCGCTACACTCTTCGACGAAACCCTAATTATTACCGCGAGGGGCCGTATTTAAAACGCCTGAATTTCCTCTTTTTCGAATCCGAGGAAGAGATGATTAATTCTTGGCGCAAAGGAAACAT
>CAYPFS010000020.1:0-961 GCA_964410175.1 uncultured Candidatus Saccharibacteria bacterium | reverse complement strand
GTTTTAGTCCGGTTGCGCCATCCGTTTTTTCCTCTCTTCCCGAAAGATTTTCCGTTCTAACCCTTAGTATGCCAAGAATCGTGGGAGTTTTCTTTAACGAGTCGAGAGCCGGCATCTTTAAAGATAAAAAGATACGTGAGGCTTTGGCTTCAGCCGTAGATAGAAAGGAGCTGGTGGAGCATACCGTAGGATTCGGGGCTGTACCGACAGAAAATCCTTTCCCTTTTATTGCTTCAGGAACTCTCCAGGATCAAAATTTGGATTCTCGCCAGTCGAGACTCGGATTTGACCTTGAGAGCGCCAAAAAGTTGCTTAAAGAAGCGGGATGGAGAGATGAAAACGGCGACGGTATTTTAGAAAAATCCGTTCGGGACGGGAAAAAGAGCGTTGTTACGACCCTTAATTTTACCCTGGTCACTTCCGACTGGCCGGAGTTGGTAAAAGTATCCAATCTTCTGGGTGAGATGTGGAGAAGGGTCGGAGCAGACGTGAAAATCCAGGTGTTCCCCCTGACTCATCTTGAATCCGAGGTTATACGTCCCAGAAATTTCGAAGTCCTGCTTTTTGGCCAGGTCTACGGATTTGAGCCGGATCCATTTGCCTTCTGGCACTCTTCACAGCTAAAAGATCCGGGACTTAACGTGGCCCTTTATACCAATAGAACCGTTGACGAGCGTCTAGGGGAGGCGAGAAAAACTTTTGAGCCGGAGGCGCGCAGGAAAAAATATGAAGAGATTTCCCGCCTTATTTTACAGGACAAACCCGCCATTTTTCTTTATACCCAGCTTTATACTTATCTTCTTCCTCGCGAAATGCAGGGCGTCTCTTCGCATAAAATTTCCCTGTCCGCGGATAGATTTAATGAGATACACAAATGGTATTTAAAAACCAAGAGGGTTTTAAAATGATCCCGTGGTTGACCCCGTGAGATAGCGAGCTTGCGAACTCTATCTCACGGGGG
>CAYPFS010000019.1:15139-16204 GCA_964410175.1 uncultured Candidatus Saccharibacteria bacterium | reverse complement strand
GCGTAACCATGCGATAATTCTACTACTCATGGTTACGATTACCACTAATTACCAAATATTATGTCATCTGAAGGACCAAAAAGTAACCCACAACCTAAACAGGAAACTATAGACAGAGACGAATTCCAAGGAGACTGGGAGTTCTTGACCTCGAGTGGTCTATTAGGAGAATATGACTCCTTTGAGGATGCTAAACTCTTGGCTAAGGCTATCGGTGAGGCACAAAAAAAATTAAACAAAACCGGGAAGCTCGTGGCGATAAAGAAGCTAACAAAAAAAGGTTTGTCCAGAATAAATTCGGCTGGGATTTCACCGAGTTTGTTGGAAAACAGTAGTTGTAGATCATTGATTTTCTAATAGTTATAGATTTTTGTGTTCTCATCTGCCGAACAATTTGCTCATTCATACAGTGAGCACTTTGTTTTTAATTTTTGCGAGGATTTGCCGCCAAAGAAAAATTGGAAATTGCCATCGATGCGGCTCCGCCGCCTTTCCGGATTTTCGCGGGGGCTTGCTCGGTCCGATGACCGTCGGACCGAAATGCGTTCGGATTACTTTAAGAATACTGCACCAGTGGGAAACCCTCCATGGAAACGAGAATTATTAAAGATAAAATAACCCTTGGCGAACTTGCGGCTTTGGCCAAAGAGCAGTACGGCGACATTGTCAAGGCGGTGGTTGACTTAGAGCAAGGGATTATGGGAGTCGGGGGCGAACTGCACGTTGACATTCAGTCGCTTTTGATTGAAAAGGAAAACTCGCAAGGCAAAAACACCTGGGGAATAAACTTGTATCCCCAAAAAACGGGGGATGATTTCATCGAGTTTGATTCCATGATTAATTTAAAACCCATGCTAGGCAACAGAACGCGGGACATTGATAACCCCGAGGTTAAAAACAAAATCAAAAGCATCGTTAATAAACTGGTGAAGCCGGAATAAACATGGCTGCGGTATCAAAGGAAAAATGGTTCACGCTCTCTTTGCCGGAACAGCTCGGCAACATAGGAAGCGAGGTGGGGCGGGCCGCCAAGTGGCAGCAAAAAGACCCAGAATCCTTCTGGGG
>CAYPFS010000019.1:0-15129 GCA_964410175.1 uncultured Candidatus Saccharibacteria bacterium | reverse complement strand
GCGGTTTCTCGCGCCCTGGAGCTTTTCGAACTCACCCAAGCCGACAAGAGATGGATAAAGCGCCGCAAAGAACTTGACCGCGCTAAGGAAGTTTTTGCCGACGCGGCGCTAGGGGGCAAAGAGTACAAAAGCAACCTCAAAGATTTGGAAAAGTATTTTATGTTTTTCGCGTTAAGGGTACAGAAAACTTCATCTTACTTTTAAAACCGTGCAGGAATCCAAACCCAAAATTTCACCGCTAGATTTTTTTCTATATGTCGGCGCGATGGCGGCGATCTACACGAGCGCGGTAAGCTTGATTGCTTTACTTTTTAAATACATCGAGACCGTTTTTCCGGATCGGCTTGAACCCTACTACGATCCCTATTCAGGCTCGATCCGTTTTGCCATCGCTTCCCTCGTGGTGATTTTCCCGCTTTACATTTTTTTGACAAAATCTCTCAACCGCGACCTCCGAATTCATCCGGAGAAAAAAGAACTCTGGATACGCAGGTGGCTTATTTATTTAACCATCTTCATCGCGGGCGTGGCGGTTGTCGGAGATTTAGTGGCTCTTATTAATACGTTTCTCGGCGGAGAGCTGACCGTCCGGTTTATCCTGAAAGTTCTCGTGGTTTTTGTGGTGGCGCTCGCGATATTCGGATATTACTTTTTGGATTTAAAAGGAGTCTGGGAAAGGAACGCTAAACTTAGCTTAAGAATCGGTTGGTTTTCTTTGGTGCTGATTTTTATCGTGATTTTTTCCGGATTTTTCATAATAGGTTCTCCCGAGACCCAGCGGATGCTGCGGTTTGATAGACAGCGGGTGGAACACCTGCAAAATATCCAGTCCCAGATAGTAAATTACTGGCAAACCAAGGGTAAACTGCCCGAAACCCTGGATAATTTAAGCGATCCCTTGGTTGGTTTTACGGTTCCGCGCGATCCAAAAACCGATGCGCCGTACGAATACCGCAGGATTTCGGAACTCACCTTTGTTTTATGCGCGGATTTCAGGCTGGAGAGCGCCTCATATCCAAAACCGGCGATACCGCGGGCATTTTATCAGGATGTTTTTGAGGCCAACTGGGAACACGGGCAGGGAAAGCAGTGTTTTGAAAGGACCATTGATCCTGAAAGATTTTCTCTCTAATTATGTCCAGTTTTAAAAAGTTTTTCTGGACTGCGTCTGTTTTTGTCTCTATTTCAACTCTTCCGACTTTGGCCCTGGCCCAGTCGGTTAGTTCCTTTGTTGTTTCGCCGACTTCCGCAACTTCCGGCAGTACGGTTGATTTTTCCTGGGCCCTTGCGAATTCGGGGGGCTACTCTTTTATAATTTTCTGCTCTACGGGGGTAAAGTTCAAAAGAGGCGACGGCAGCGGTTTTCCTTGTGATTCCCGCGTTTCTTCCACCGCGGTGGTAAATGACTCCATTCTTATAAAAATTGTGAATGTAAGCGGGAGTACGAAAACGGTTAACTCGCGCATCATTCCTAAAAACGCGTCCGGATACGACCAGGATTCAGCCGCGCGCGATGTTTCGTTGAGCGTTTCCCCAAGTCCTCAACCGATTGCTTATTTTACCTCGAATTCCACCACCACTTCTCCCGGTAAGGCCGTTACCGTTTCTTGGGTCTCTGCGGATCTTGACGGGGTAAACCTGCAAATTGAATGCCAAGACGAGATTAGGGTAACTTCACCGAGCTACGCCGGCCTTTTGCCTTGCGGCGTACCGATTTTCGCAAACGATCTTTCGCCTTCAGGCAGTCTTACCTTAAACTTCACCAATTCCTCGGTTTTTGCGCTGCCTTATAAACTCATCCTGCTGCCCGCAATCACCCCCAAGAGTTACGACGGGACCCGTTCTGCCACCTTAACCATGATGGTGGCTTCAGACGTTTTGCCCGATCCCGTGATTAACCAATTTACGGCTTCCACCACCAAAATTAATTCCGGAGACACGGTGGGAATTACCTGGGGCGTAAGTTATGTCCATGGCGTTAATCTAAAAATATCTTGTGTTCCCGGCATTACTGCAAGCACCACGCCCGGAGGAGCTATTCTTCCCTGCGATACTTATGCCTTTAGAGAGAGCCTTGCGGCAACCAGTAGTATAGTGCTGGTTTTTCAAAATAAAACCGGATCGCCCGCAAGCGTATCGGTGAGCATTGTGCCCGCCAAGAAAGCCGGAGAATACGACGCTACCCGCGCTAAAAATATTACTTTTGAAGTAAGGCCCCCGCAGGTTTTATCTGCCGAGGCCGCGCCTGCTCCGGCGCCTGCTCCATCCCAGCCGTTCGTTGCTCCCGTAAGTCCCGTGCCGCAGCCAAGCCAAGCCAAGCTGCCGTTGGTAAAAATAACGCCTAAACCCCGCCTCTCTTCCGGTACGCCCACAGCTTCTCGACAAGAATCTACCGCGCCCGCGGTTCCCGCGCCAACCGGAATTTCTGAAACTTCGGGGGAAGAGGCCATTCAGGGATTGCTGCTTTTGGAAACCGGAAAAAGGGAGGCGGCGATCCGCCAAAAACTTGCGGATAGCGAAGCGGTGGAACAAATACAAAGGGTCACCCCCATTGTTGAAGAAGGCAAAAAAGAGTTTGAAAGGTACCGCGTGGTGGGTTCAAAGAGCGTACGGCTTTTCCGCCTCATACCGGTATCTATGAGACTTATTCTTGAGGTTAGTAAAGAGGGAGAAATACTGGAAATAAAAAAACCGTGGTGGAGTTTATTTGTTTCTCTACGATTCATCCCGTGATAACGGGATGAATCGTAGTAAAGAAACAAATAACCCCTCACCAATTTTGCCGTAGAAAATTGAGTTGAGTTATTGATTGATAGATGACAGCCGATATGCAAATGCGAGCCGCGCGTGCCGAATAGGCACATCCCGCTATGGGCGAAGCGGCTCGCCTAGAACCATCCCGCAAAATTGGTGATGGGGTTCTCCGGATAGATACCGCGCTGTTTGCAACGCGGTTAATTCTTTGCCTTTTTAAAATTTTGGGCGTAGGGTAGAAGTAAGATCGTTAACAATTCCCATTGGAGGTGCAGTGGTGGAACTGAATCTATCTTCGGTTGGATTTGTTGGCAGTGGAGGCGGATTTATGGGTAGAGCTACGCCGTCGTGGCTTAAAGTTCTTATACCCGCCCTTTTAAAAGCAGGCGCCAACATCAATTATTTGGCCGGAACCTCGGTTAATGCTCTTAATTTCGCGCGTTTGGCTGAAGCTGTCACCGATGACGAACTGGGCAATGCCCTGAATGATGTTGATCAAATCTGGTCTGACATTGATAAAGTGGGTCCTGAGTGTATATTCCCCCTCTCGGTTTTAGAGGTTGCGTGGGGCTCGAGGCATAAAACCTCGCTTCTTGATGGCAGTACTCTAGACGCGATTTTAGACGGCGGTTCAAGGACTGACTCAAAGATAAAAGTGGCAAAGCCGCTAGATACCCAGCGTATCGTAAATTCCAACCGGCGCTTTGATGTTTTTGTGACAAATCGAAACACCCGCGAACACACAGCCGTTTCTAATAGAGATCATCGCATCCAGAGAGAACCGAGGTTAATGCGCGATTTCATCAAGGCCTCGGCAAGCATTCCGCCATTTTTCCCCGCGGTTACTATTCAGGGGGTGCCATATGTTGATGGGGGGCATTTCAGTCTTTCGGGGGCAATCAACTCGGGTTGCAAAACCATATTTGTACTTCTTCTTTACCGCGAGCGTGAATTTGGCAAGCCGCAGAGCGCGCTTACGCTTTTTTACCCGTGGATTTTTGAAATGTTTTTGTTTCCCGCAGCCATGGTTAGTCAAATTGAACGTCTGGAAATATCGCATGCGCAAAAAGATAGGCGAGATATAAAAATAATTCCTTTGTACGTTAAACGTCAACCTCCAAGCGTGGGGCTCGATACTTTCAGGAGAGGAGATCTCGCGTTGTTTGACGAAATGTGCCAGGAGCAGGCGGTAGAATTCGTACGCGCACTCGGCCTTTCCTAATGCCCCGATGTCCATCGGGGCATTTTATTTGCCCACCAAATTCCTTAGTTAGTAGGAAATCCAGCAAATGCCACGCTATAGCGTGGCATTTGCTGGATTTGAAGTTAGATGCATGCGAGCCGCGTGGTCTCGACCAGTCGGGGTGCGGGGTTAGTTTCCTAACCCCTCGAGTAATTTTAAAAATTTTTCGGTATGTTCTTTATAGCCAATTGAAACGCGCAATAGATCGCTGTTTACAAATTTACCAATAACGATTTTTTCCTTTTCGAGCGCGCTTTTTAGTCGTTCAATGACTTCGGTATTTTTGACCCGCAGAAGGACAAAATTTGCCTTGGAGCTAAATGGCTGAAAATTTTTTAGATTGCGTAACTGCTTGATAAAGTTCTCGCGGTCTCGAACTATTTCTGCCGACAATTCTTTGTAATAGCCGCCAGAATCTAAGGCGGCGATTGCGGTCTCTTCTAAAATTCTGCTGAGACCCAGATAGCGACCCTGATATTTAAGAAGATTTTTGACATTTTTGCCGCAAAGCGCAAAACCGATACGGAGTCCGGCAAGAGCGTACAATTTCGAAAAAGTTCTCAAAAGTACCAGGTTTGGATAGAGGTTTAATAAAGACAAAAATGCCCGCTTGTTATAATTTTTGTCAAAGCCAAAGTACGCTTCATCAACAACGACCAGAGTCTCGTTGTCAACGGTTTTAACAATTTTTTCCAGCTCCTCCGAAGAGATTGAGTTTCCGGTTGGATTATTAGGCGAGGCGAGAAGTAAAATTTTCGGCTTAGTTTTTTGATACTTTTTAATGCAGTCTTCGATATCAAATGAAAAAGCGTCTTTTATCTCGACCATTCTAAACGTGTAGAGTTTTACCCCCTTGAAATCAAGATATTTATCCCAATAGCTATAATGGAATTCATGCGTTAACACGGAATCTTTCTCCGGATCTAGTCTGTCAAAAATTGTCCTGAAAAAATCCTCTTCACCGTAAGCCGTCATTATTTGATCTTCGGTAATTCCGAAAATTTCAGAAATTTTGGGAATCAGAATTGAACTGTGGTACCCCTCAAGATAAAAGTTGATATGCTCGGGATTGAAGTTTTTTATAGTTTCTAAAACTCTCGGCGAGGGGCCTTGTTTAACTTCGTTTCTATTAAGTATGAGTTGCCGCATTTTATTTTACGGGTTCTAAAAAATTTACTAATTTAGTTCCGTATGAATTTCAAGTCCTATGACTGGTTCGTAGCGAGGCATGTTTGACCCCGCACCTTTTCTGGACTGGCGCGCAGCACCAAATTTTAACTGTCCACCCCGCACCTTTTGTCCGCAAAAGGTGCGGGGTTTGACGCCCAAGTTGCGGTCTTATACTATTAGATTAGTAGCTTAAAAACAAGGGAGGAAAAGGCGTTCCGAGTTATTGTTTTTTGGGGTGTGTTCTTTTTTGCGTTGGGATCCAAGGCGTTCGCCCAAGAGCGGGAGGAAAAGGTTGCCGATGCTAAGTTCTGGGTCGTTAACGGATTTTTTGCCGGTTCAGTAGTTCACGATGTGGAAAGTACTTTTTACGCGCTGGACAAGTGCGGGGGTCGATGTTACGAACTAAATCTCTTTCAGCGTTATTTTGTATTGAAGGGGCGTCTGCCGACCTATTCGGTTCAGGCGGCAGTTGGTCTCCCGGTTGTTTATTCCAGTTACTATCTGAAAAAGCGCGGCTCAAAATTGTGGTGGGTGATTCCGGTCACCGTGGGCGCGGTCCATACAGCCGCCGGAACTTGGAACATAAAGATTGCCACGAGGTTTTAGAATCGTATCTACCCCGATTGTAAATCGGGGCCTTGCTTTACCTTTATAAGAATTTACTAATTCCGGCAGATTGGCAAAGGAAGAGGTACAAGCGTCTGCTTGATTATAACAGGCTTCGGAATAAATGATAATTTTCATACCCTGCTTATTCGAAAAAAGTTAGTCCTGAACAAAAGTAGTTTTCGGATCAACGAAGCCGTTTTTGAATGAGAGCACTGCTTCAAGTTTTGGGTTTCTTCTTTTTTCTGTAAGGCAATCTTTTCTGAAGTTTCTGGTTTTGGTAATTTTTCGCCTGCTTGGGTTTTTGGTTTAAAGGCAGATTCCCGTTCCACGGTTAGTGTATTATAGCTCAATTCTTAGTTATTAGGTGTGAGTTTGGTAAAGTTTAATATTGGGTTTTGGGCAAGGTGGGATTCCTCCTCACCCGCGCTGCGCACGGTTCGACAAGCTCACCGGTTTCGCGCTCCCTGCCTGCGGCAGGCAGTCTTCAGAGCCCGGGTTTCCAAAACGTGAAGACATTCACGTTTTGGAATACCCTTCGAATCCCACCCGCTGGATTCATAAAAATGGGCGAGGTGGGATTCGAACCCACAAGCTCTTTCGAGCCGAGGATTTTAAGTCCTCTGCGTAAACCGTTCCGCCACTCGCCCCTATTTTCTCGACAAGGTCTCGATCAAAAAACTGTTGCGAGCGGCGGCCCGGGGCGCTTTTGCGCCCGTCGAATGCTGCGTCACTCGCATTCGACCCACTCGCCCCGTTAGAAATCTATTATAGTAACTGCTCATAATTTTTAATGCCACGGCGGGAATTGCACTCGCGAATAGGAGTTTTGTTCCCGATTTGTCCAAAATTTCAATCCCGAGTTTGTCGAGGGAGAAGGAATTTTGGCAACAAATCGCAATCCCGCCCATAAATCTGGCAAAAGGCGCAGGTGGGATTCGCACCCACGTATAGGAGTTTTGCAGACTCCCGCGTTTACTTCTTCGCCACTGCGCCAGATTTATGGGCGGGGCAGACCGCGTTTCAATTCCCCCAATGATTTTTCCACCTTCTCGCGTCTTAGTTCCTCCTCATCGATCTCAAAATTAATTTTGGGGACCGGTCTCATCTTTAACCTCCGATTCAAGATCTGCTGTATATTATACACGTTTTTTGAAAGAATTTCCAGGATTTTTTTCTCCTCCTTTCCTAGTATGGAAATAAAAATCCCCGCATATCTTGCATCGGGGGAAGTTTGCGCGCGGGTTACGGTTATCAAACTTCCCTCCGGAAACTCAATTTCCCGATCCAAAATTTTGGATAGCTCTTCGCGTAGGAGGTTATTGAGTTTTGCAAGACGACGTTCGCTGGCCACGGTTTAGAGTTTTCTTCTAATCACTTGCTCTTCAAACGCCTCCACTACATCTCCTTCCCGAATTTCCACCGCGGAGTCAATCATTATTCCGAATTCCAGTCCCTTGGTCACTTCCGTTACGCTCTGTTTATTTTGCTGGAGTTCTACAACGGCTCCTCGCCCGACTTCTTCTTTGGCCCGCTTTACTCTCATTCGAGACCCCTGCCGTATAAGTCCATCTTCTACCCGTCCGCCGACAATTTGCTTCTTTCCTTCCTTCTTGAATACTTTAAGAATTTTTGCCCGTCCGAGCTCAGTTAGTTTTACTTCGGGAGGAAGAATGTTTTCCGCTTCTTTCCTGACCGCGTCAATAAGATCGTAGATTATCTCGGAAGTTAAAATATGAATATTGGCGCTTTCCGCGAGGGATCGAACCGCAGGATCCATCTTTACTTTAAAGCCGACAATCGTTACCAGTTTAGTGGACATGGCAAGCTTTACGTCCGTTTCGCTGATATCTCCGGTTTCGCTCTTCAAGATGTTTATGTCGACCGCCTCCGATTTAAGTTTTTTAAGAGATTCTTCAAGCGCCTCTTTGGAACCGGTCACATCTGTTTTCAAGATGATATTGAAAACCGGCTTCTCGATTCCTTCAGCCGCCTGTTTTATCCCGTTAGAAGCAGCCGCGCCGCGGTCCGCTGGGCCCGCGCCTTCTCCGAAGGCGCGGCTTATAACGGGATTTATCTCGACTTTTGTTTCCTCCGCCGGTATTACGGAGGCGGCAAACTTCTCGGCTTCGCCCCGCGTCTTGAAGGCCCGAAAGGTATCTCCCACCGCGGCCATTTTTTGCAGCCCCGCTATAAGAACCGGGGCCGAAGAGCCGGCTTCTTTAATAGTTTGTCCGCGAAAATCCTCAAGAATTTTAATTGTTTCGACGGTTTTTCCGATAACCAAGACCTGCTCTTTTTTCAGCGTTCCATCCAGTACCAGAAGACTTGCGGTGTTTCCCCGGCGCGGATCAAGATGCGCTTCTATAACCGCTCCTTCGGCGGGTTTTGTCGGGTCGGCTTCGAGCTCCTCGAGCTCGGCTAAGAGCAAGATGGTCTCCAAAAGCTCTTCCATATTCGTTCCGGTCTTTGCGCTTATTTCCACCGAAGGCAATTTTCCGCCATAGGACTCAACCAGAACCCCGATTTCCGCCAGCCCCTGCTTTACTCGTTCCGGATTAGCCTCCGGCTTATCAATTTTATTTATAGCGACGACATAGGGAAGTTTATGAGCGGTAATTATTTCAATCGCTTCTTTGGTTTGGGGTTTTACTCCTTCTTCTGCCGCAACCACGAGGACCGCAATATCTGCGGCCTTCGCGCCTCTTGAGCGAATTTTAGAAAAAGCCTCGTGGCCAGGCGTGTCTATAAAAGTAATTTTTTTGCCCTTGTGCGACACTTCATACGCCCCAATATGCTGGGTAATGCCTCCGGCTTCTTCTTCCACCACCTTGGTTTTGCGATAGTAATCAAGAATTGCGGTTTTGCCATGGTCAATATGGCCCATTACGACTACAATCGGGGGCCTTGTAGTTGTTTCAGCCCCATACCCCTTTCTAATAGTTTCTTCCATGAATGACATTAAATCTCTAAATTCTAATCTCTAGATAAATTCTAAATTCAAGGCTCAACGCGTTTTATAATTTTTGATATTTGAGAGTGTTTAGAAATTAGGGTTTAGAAATTTTATTTATGGCTTCTTCGAGCACTTTAGTTTCTTCTTGGGATAGCTGTTGTTTGGTTTTTCCTTTCGCAACCTCTTTGGCGTAGAGCCTGGTTCCTTCGCGCGAGTAAAGGGAGGTGACGAGTACCCCGTTATTTTCTCGGTCAAGCAGGGCGAGGATGAAACTCTGATCTCCGCCTGTATCTCCGAAAGGATTGAATCTTAAAAACCCCACCTTCTGTATGCTCGTCCGGGAAATTTTTTCTACTAATCTAAGCCTTGGTTCAAACTCTTCGAGTTTCGCTTCGGACCTGGCCACTCTTCTCGCGAAGTCCCTGGGGAAATCGCCCTCCCGCTTTCCTACCCCGAAAAGGATCCTAACCTTTTTCTTCAAATCAAATAAGAGCCACCCCGAAATTCCAAATCCGGCGGCAACGAGAGTCAGCAAAATAAAAAATTGGTTTTGTACTATCCAACTGGGCATAACTTCAGTAATCTATCACATTTTTAAATCATAAGCAAACCCCGCGTCTCTTGTGAACCCCGCGCCTTTTTGACACCGTAGAAAAGGTGACGGGGTAAACTATATTTTCGTCCTACAACATACGGAGGACAAACCCCTATAAACCGGCTGGTCTCTTTCGGTAATCCAGCAAATGCAACGCTATAGCGTTGCATTTGCTGGATTTAACGATGGGCAATACGCCGGCGCGCTTTGATAACGAATGCGGGATTTATGTTTTGCGGTTCTTAAAATTTAATTGACTGAGCTCAACGATACAATGTATAATCTACATTATGAATTCCGTTAGAGAGGTATATCTGGATTATGCTGCCGCCACTTATTTGGATCCCCGCGTTAAGGCGGCGATGGAGCCGTACTGGGAGACCGAGCATGGAAATCCGTCCTCGCTTCATCGTTTGGGTCGGAGTGGAAAGGCGGCCCTGGATAAGGCTCGGAGAACCGTCGCGCGGATTTTGAATTGCAAGAGCGATGAAATTATTTTTACCAGCGGCGGGACCGAGTCTTTGAACCTTGCTATTTTTGGAGTCTCGCGTTTTGAGGGTATGGGGCGGGGGCATTTGATCGCCTCTAAAATTGAACACCCCGCGGTTTTATACTCGATGGCGCAGCTTGAAAAAGATGGTTTTGAGGTGACTTATCTTGATGTGGATGAATACGGCCTGGTGAATCCGAAAGATGTAAAAAAGGCCCTGCGTTCCGATACGCTACTTGTTGCTGTAATGTATGCCAATAACGAAATCGGAACCGTTGAACCGATTGAGGAAATAGGGAAAGTTATTAAGGAGTGCCGCCGAGAACCCAGGGGAAAAACTCCGTTTTTCCTGGTTGATGCTTGTCAGGCGGCCGGGGCTCTTGATTTGGACATTCAGAAACTCGGCGCGGATCTCTTGGCAATAAACAGTTCTAAAATCTATGGACCTAAAGGCGTCGGGTGCCTTTACATTAATCGAGGGGTAGAATTAAAACCTTTAATTTACGGCGGGGGACAAGAGGGTAATTTGCGTTCAGGAACCGAAAACGTTCCCTTAATCGTGGGGTTGGCCAAAGCCCTCGAGATTGCGGAGGGGGAAAGAGAAAAGGAGGACGCGAGACTCATGGAGCTCCGCGATGGTCTTATCAAAGGCATACTTCACGAAATTCCGGGAGCGGTTCTTAATGGGCATCCGACTAAACGTCTTCCTTCGAACGTAAATATATCGGTGCCGGGAGTGGATGGCGAGGCGGCGGTTATCTATCTTGACGAAAAAGGAATTTCCTGCTCGACCGGTTCTGCCTGCAGTTCGGTTAAACTTGAGCCCTCGCATGTTATACTTGCCCTTGGGAGGCCGCAGGAATACGCGCGAAACTCTATTCGGTTTTCTTTGGGCCGCAAAACTACCAAAGAAGACATCGAGTATGTTATAAAAATCTTACCGGGAGTGGCGGAGAGATTGCGTCAGAATTTTCCAGCAAGACTGGAAGTCGGCAAACCCGCCGCCGCTTTGCTACAAAACCATGACGTATGAGGCAAAAAATTTTGATCATCTTTTGGGTACTCCGGGCTTTAGCGACGAGCTTATGAAAAATCACTTCACCCTGTATCAGGGTTACGTGACTAACACTAATAAATTATCCGAAATTTTGAAGGAGGCTATGCAGGGTAAATTCGGAACGCCGGAGTTTGCGGAGCTCAAGCGCCGTTTTGGATGGGAGTTTAACGGTATGCGGCTTCACGAACTTTATTATTTTGGAAGTATGAAAAAGGGCGGAGCAAAACTGGAAGAGAGCACGGCCCTCTATAAAAAACTGGCGGAAGATTTCGGAAGTTACGACAACTGGGCAGCCGAATTTAAAGGTACGGGAATGGCGCGGGGAATCGGCTGGACCATTTTATATTACGACCCCGAGGCGCGCCGCATTTTTAACGTCTGGATAAATGAGCACGATCTCGGTCACCTTGCCGGTTGCCATCCGCTTCTTGCGCTCGATCTTTTTGAGCACGCCTATATGCTGGATTACGGCCTCAAAAAAGCGGATTACATTGAGGCATTTTTTAAAGCGATTGATTGGGAAGCGGTGAGTAAGAGGTTCCACGATTAGATTTGTAGCCCGTAAGGCTTGGAGAAATCCAAAGCACAAAATCCAAATAACAAAACAATTACGAAGCACGAAATCTAAAATTCAAAACCTTTTCAGATTTATTGAATTTGGATTTATAATTTGTTTTGGATTTTGAGATTTGAATTTTGGATTTTCCAATTTATGACTAAACTCGTACTCAAGGTAAAAGGCATGCATTGCGCATCTTGCTCCATTCTGATCGACAAACTAATCGGTAAGCAGGATGGGGTGGTCTCGATTAAAACTAATTACGGCGCGGAGAAAACCGCGCTTGAATTTGACGAGACTAAAATCTCTCTTGAAAAAATTGACGGCCTGATCAATAAACTTGGCTACGACCTTATCCGGCCGGACGAAGAAGGGGTGAGCGTTGAGGAAGAAGAGATCAAAGAAAAACGTAAAGTAGAAGAAGCCAAACGCCGCGCGATTGCGGCTTTCCTGCTCGCCAGCCCGATTATTATCTACTACATGCTCATTCACATGTTTAACCTGAAACACGTGCATGCCATTGCCGGCATTGATCTAAATTATATTTACTGGATTCTCTCAACCCCGATTCAATTTGTCATCGCTTGGCCTTTTTATCGAAATTCTTTTACCGCGATACGGGTGGGTTCGGCCAATATGGATGTTTTGGTGGCGCTTGGAACCTCGGCCGCCTACTTTTACTCCACGATCGGTTTTTTGTTTTTTAACATTGACCATCCTTTCTGGGAATCTTCGGCCGCGCTTCTTTCTTTCATCATCCTGGGACGTTACTTCGAAGCGGTAGCGAAAG
The DNA here is from genome assembly GCA_964410175.1 of uncultured Candidatus Saccharibacteria bacterium. GTDB lineage: Bacteria > Patescibacteriota > Minisyncoccia > Sungbacterales > HO2-52-23 > CAYPFS01. The sequence goes on along the minus strand of CAYPFS010000019.1, from coordinate 2,909 downwards.
GACGGGCATCCGAGGCTATCAAAGAACTTCTGAAATTGGAAGCAAAAGTTGCCCACGTTCTTCGCAATGGGCGAGAAGTTACGGTTCCCATTGACGAGATTCAAAAAAATGAGGTCGTGGTGGTGCTCCCCGGAGAGAAAATTCCGGTGGACGGCGTAATTTTAGAAGGCAGGACGCACCTTGACGAAAAAGTGATTACCGGGGAATCAATGCCCGTTAGCAAAGGCGTGGGGGATGAGGTTATAGGCGCCACGGTAAATCAAGAGGGGCTTATCAGATTCAAAGCCACCAAAGTCGGTAAGGAAAGGCTGCTTTACCAGATAATTAATATGGTGGAGGAAGCCCAAGCGAGCCGCGCCCCCATTCAAAACCTGGTGGATAAGATTTCGGAGTACTTTGTGCCCGCCGTGGTGGTGCTTTCTATTCTTACTTTTATCATTTGGTATTTTGTTTACGCTTTTCCTTTCCGCACGGGACTTTTACGAATGATAGCGCTTCTGGTAATTTCCTGTCCCTGCGCCATGGGGCTTGCCACCCCTACCGCTCTTATAGTCGGAATCGGCCGCGCAACTAAATTCGGGATAATTCTTAAAGGAGGAGAGGCGCTTGAAAAATCTTATCGGATTCAGGCCGTGGCTTTTGATAAGACCGGAACTCTAACCATTGGAAAACCGGTGGTAACCGACTTTGTGCCTCTTGCGGGATTTGGAGAAGCCGAAGCCCTGCGTCTTACTTCGGCAGTAGAGTTGGGATCCGAGCATCCATTGGCGAGAGCCATTGTAGAAAAAGGTAAAAGTTACGGGCCGCTTGCAGAAGTAAAAAATTTTGAGGCCGTGGCAGGATTTGGGGTCCGCGGGCGCGTAGAAGAAAAGGATGTGGTGGTGGGAAACGCCGCCTTTATGAATTTGTCGGGAGTTAAGATCGAAGAGCATATGCCGCTTGCCGAGAAACTTCAGGGGCAGGCTAAAACCGTTATCTTTGCGGCAGCCGACAAGAAACCAATTGCCGTGGTTGCTCTTGCCGATACCCTAAAGCCTCATGCGCGCGAAGCCATCGCCGAGCTGAAAAAAATGAAAAAAGAAATTATTATGATTACGGGCGATAATCCTAAAACCGCCGAGGCCATTGCGCATGAATTAGGAGTTGATCGGGTGCTCGCCGAGGTTCTCCCTCAACAAAAAGCGGAGGTAATAAAACGACTGCAGAAAGACGGGAAAACTGTAGCCATGGTTGGAGACGGAATTAACGATTCTCCGGCTCTCGCGCAGGCGGATGTTGGGATTGCCGTGGGTTCGGGAACAGACGTTGCGGTTCAAACGGGACAGGTGATTCTCGTAAAAGACGATCTCCGCGACGTGGTGACCGCGATTCAACTCTCCGCTAAAACTATCAAAAAGGTATGGCAGAATCTTTTCTGGGCTTTTATCTACAATGTTCTTGCGATTCCCGTTGCCGGCGGAGCCCTTTATCCGGTTTATGGGTTTACTTTGAGGCCGGAGATCGCCGGGTTTGCCATGGCCTTCAGTTCGGTTTCGGTGGTAACCAACTCCCTTCTTTTGAGGCGTTACACCCCGCCGATAGAAAAACAGGCGTAAAAGCCCGATGTTGCGCATCGGGAAATCCAAAGCACAAAGCACCAAATCCCTGCCTGCGGCAGGCAGGCAAGTTTATTGTCGAGCGAGCGAGTGAAGTCAAAAATTCGTAAATTATAATTTAGAAAATTGTTTTGAATTTTGGATTTTGTCTCCCTTCGGGAGATCTCCCGTAGGGAGAAAATTTGGATTTTCCACTACGGAGCAGTGGGCTGTGGATAAATTACTCTAGCCTCGGTATTTATTTCGGATACAATAAGGATTGCGGATATAAAATTATTCAGTCATTAGGTAACCAAATCTATAAGATAGAAGGTATGCACTGCTTCCGTGCGTGCTCATTGCTTCGCACGCGTTTCTCGAGACACCCTCGGTTTCCCGCCTCCTCCTATACGGGGAACCGTATGGCTGGTTCCCCGACCCTTTCCTTGCCGCAATGCAGATCTTCAAGTTTATGGAAAAGATTGAATTAAAGATAGAAGGTATGCATTGCGGGGCTTGTGCGACCGGCATCCAGATGCTGGTTTCGCAGATGGATGGAGTAAGGTCCGTATTTGTTGACTATGAAGGCAAGCAGGGAACATTTGAGTTTGATCCTGTAAAGGTAACTAAGGAGCAAATCGTAAAAGAAATAGAGGGATTGGGGTATAAGGCTTCTTGAGTTATCTATACTGTGAGATTCCGCCGCGTTGTTAACGTTTCTCCACCCCGCTTTTCTCCTAGGGTAACGGCGGGTCCCTCTCGCCGCAGGATTCTCTCCGATACGTCTCGGCCGACTCCAGTGCCTAGGCCCTTCGGGCCGGCATCCCGGCGGCTGAAGCCGCCTAGGGACGGCGGCCTCGCTAAGGGTCGGACGAAGTTCCCTTGGCTCGCTCCGCTCGCTTCGGGACCAAGCAACTTCGTCCTCCCATTGTCGGAGGCAATCCTGCGGCTCGATCCCGCCCATCTCAACTTAGAGAAAAGCGGAGTGGAGATACCCTGAAAGCGCGGTCGAGGTGTTTTGCCGAGAAAACCATTGAGGAGGCCGTTGGATAAAGCCTGGGTTGGGTAGGAGTTGATAATGGCCGTATCACTGAGCGAGCCGGAGAGATGGTTGGTCAGGGATTGCTTATTCCGGCGAGCGTGTTTTCAAGGCAAAATACCGAGGGAACCGCGCTTTCAAAGTATTGACAACGCGGATTCCTACATCTATACCCATTGCCTTGGCGAGATTTTATCATTAAGTTAAGATAGAAGCATTATCCGGTTAATTTTTAAACTTTATGTTTTTTATAACCACATCCAAGCAGTTATTTTATCTTTCTGTAGTTATTGTGG
>CAYPFS010000018.1:0-16349 GCA_964410175.1 uncultured Candidatus Saccharibacteria bacterium | reverse complement strand
CGCCATTGCCGCCACTGCTCCCATCTTCTTCACCGTTACCGGAAATACATCCATCACTCGGTTTACATTCATATTCTTCATTCCTGCCTGGGATGTTTTGACAAACATCACAGGCCCTGCCACAGAAACGTCCTGTAGAATCGAAGAGATCGTAACAACCGCCGCAGGAGCCGCACCCCGTATCTGCGGCGGAAGCGGGGCATACTACGGCAATATCAAATTTAAAGAAGTCCGTATATCCAAGAAAAAGCAGAATTCCCAAAAAGATTCCGGAGATAAGAATATAGGATTTGACTTTAAGATTTGTCATTTTTTAACAGCCAGTATAAGAACCGAGGTGGTGTCTTCATTAACTCTTGTTAACTCAATCCTGAATTTATAATCCTGGTTTTCCGTCGTATGCAGGGCGGCATGAACCACTTTAAGAGACCGGATTAGGGTCCAATTTTTGGTCGCGTTTATAAAAGATTGCCAGGCGGGTATAAGATTCATTTTAACCGTAAAACCTGCCGTGTAGCCGGTTGATCCGTCTTCAAAAACCGCGGAAGTGTACCGAACCTGGCCAACGGCGTATTTGGTCAAATACGTCAAGCTTTCCGGCGCCTCCCCTGAAAAATTAGCCCAACTGGCTACCTCGGGAAAACCGCTTTTATCAACAGTTCTTAAAATTTCCCAGCCCTCTTGGGCTTGTTCCGGAGTGGTCTCATTCCCGGTAATGACGTTTTTTCCCGGAATCGGAACCCTGGTTATTTCTTTACCGCTAAAAGGATCGATAACCTTTTCCGCTCCCGGCCCAAAAACCGGAACCCTTTTGGTATAAATTTTACGATATAAAAAGGAAAAAACGGCCGCAAGCAATATTGCTATCGCAATCACCGCCCAAACCACCACTCTTACTTGTTTTTCCTTATTATCCATACCCAGTATATCAACCCCCGACTGTCCCGATGTCCATCGGGACGCGGAATCAGGGTTGGGCTAAAGTAACTAACTGTTTCTTGGTTTGATGCCCGGTAAATAACTCCTGCTTTGTGGGCCTTTGGCCCAGTCGGGTCGAGCTGAGCTCGACGGGGTTGTATTACTGGACATACCCATATTTTAACGCAGGTATGGAAGCAAAGCAAACCAAATGCTATATTGACCCTTGTGGAAGAAGTTAAAGCCTATTTAAAAGAAAAGGGGTTGCCGGAAGATGTGGCAGTAACATTTGACGATGTTGTTATTTTGGATTTTTACTCCGACATTCCTTCACGAAGTTCCATTACCGATACCCGCTCTCATTTTGCCAAAAATATCTGGCTCAACACTCCCATAGTTTCGGCCAATATGGACACCATCACCGAGTCAAAAATGGCCGTGGCCATCGCGCGACTGGGGGGTCTTGGATTTATCCACCAATTTCTGCCAATCGAACGAAGGGTTCAAGAAATCAAACGGGTCAAGCGAGCGGATAGCGGCATTATCGAAAACCCCCTTACCATTAACCCTGAAGCAACCCTTAAAGAAGTCCGCGAAATTATGGAAAAAGAAGGCCCGGCCGGACTCTTGGTGGTTGATCCGGTTAGTAAAAAACTCGTGGGGATCATTACGGCGCGCGATGTCAGATTCGAGAAGATGCCGGATAAAAGGGTGGTTGAAATCATGACTCAAGCGCCTTTAATCACCGCGCCTCCGGGAACAAGCCTCGAGCAAGCGCGCCTGATTCTGCAAAAAAACAAAATCGAAAAACTCCCTCTGGTGGATGAAAACGGATATGTTGCGGGCTTGATCACCTCTAAAGATCTTTTGAAACTGGAACAATATCCCCAGGCGCTTAGGGATACTAAAGGACGCCTGATGGCGGGGGCGACGATTGGAGTATCCGGAGATTTCGTAGCCGAGGCAGAGGCGCTCGCAAGCGCCGGGGCAGATGTGATTTTGATCGATACGGCAAGGGGATTTTCAAAACGTCTGGAAGAAACGATTAAAGCCGTACGCTCGGCTCTGGGGGAAGATTTTCCGATTGCGGCAGGAAACATAGATACGCCGGAGGGAGCGCGTATGCTAATCGAAGCCGGAGCGGACACGATAAAAGTAGGCATCGGGCCCGGAGCAGTTTGTAAAACTCGCGAAGGTCCGGGAGTAGGCACCCCGCAACTAACAGCCATTGCCGAATGCGCGGCAATCGCCCAAAAGCATGGGGTTTCGGTTATCGGGGACGGCGGCATCCGGGGAGGAGCGCACTTTTGCAAGGCCCTTGCCGCCGGAGCAAATTCGGTAATGCTTGGCTGGATGCTTGCCGGAACCCAAGAGTCGCCGGGCGAGCCTTTTTACGAAGACGGCGAAAAGTGGAAAATCTATCGGGGCTCGGCCTCGCTCGAATTCCAACTCTCGCGGCTGGATAGGGAAGAACTAGAACGCATCCGCGCTTCCGAAGGCGTTCCTCGCAGAGTCCGGTACAAAGGCGAAGTAAAACTAGTGGTGAACGAACTGATGGGATACCTGCGATCTTCCATGAGTTACGTCGGCGCCTGGACTTTGGATGAATATCGGAAGAAAGCGAAATTCCGCCGCCAGACCCTCTCAGGTCACGACGAAGGTAAACCAGTATAGAGGCATCTACGAAGCTTCTACGAAGCTAAGCTTCGTAGACACGAAGCTTAGCTTCGTGTTCTGATGATAGACCCCTGGACAAAGATTGATTAATAAGCGCCTCGAAATTTTTCTCCCCGAAGATTTCGAAAAATTTTTCTTTGACAGTGATATGGGGAATAAAACTTGATCCAAAATAATCACGAAAGCTTGACCACTTATATTGAATGAGTTTATTTTTATATTTTACAATCTCCCCCCGAGAAAGTCCGTTCGTCTTCCATCCAGGTTTATATAGATCAAGCGGATTCATGGCGATATAAGCGCCAAGATGCGAGAAATAATCATCTCTACCCACGTGTTTAGCTTTGAATGGCCCCTCGAATAATCCTCCACTCCGTCCATATTTTTCATTAAAATATTTCGTAAAACCAGTGCCCAATTTATGCATAAAAGTGCTGGTGCCACCTTCTAGTCGCTGATGTACAAACAAGTGAAAATGGTTTGGCATTTGACACCAATGGAGTATATCTACCAACGGCATCCTTTTATGCAACTCATACGAAGCTAAGCTTCGTATATTAATCTTGGAAAAGTCATAATCGTGCAGCCTTGCATCGTTAAATAAACAAAGCCCGATTGCAAATCGCTCGTAATCCCGCTCATCTATAAAAATATTCCGTTTCTCTATACCGCGGTTATAGATATGATAAAAGTTCTCGTTAAGGAACAACTCTTTCCGCATACCTAAGATACTAATACGAAGCTTAGCTTCGTGTCAAATCTATCATAAGGAATAACCGCGCTGCAAGTAGCGCTGTACCCATCCGGAGAACCCCGTCACCAATTTTGCGCGGCGATGGAGGGCGAAGCGCTTCGCGTATTAACCGTCAACACCATTCATCCTCCCCTTGTCCTTTCCTACTACCATAGGCAAAATTGGTGAGGGGTTATTTGTTTCTTTACTGCGATTCATCCCCGCCGTAGAGCGGGCTGAACTCGACAGAACGGCGAGGATGAATCGCAGAGAAACAAATAAAAAAACACCCGAAGCAAGGCTTCGGGGTATAAACTTGTTACTTCCCTTTAGGAACGAGCGCGTAAAAATCTGGAGGAGGCGGCATCTTCACTCTATGCGCCTCAGCGTAAGGACGCATCGCTCCGTTGTATTGGAAAAAGGTCCTTAACCGCGTCTCCTCGTGGGGAACCACGAAAGCAGGCGGATTATCCTTGAGATCTCCAGGGTGATTGCGCAAAGTCTCGACTTCCTCTGGGGTGAACAATCTTACTCTGAAATGACCACTTAGCGGATCTGTGATAAACCGGTCAAGTTCTTGAGGAGTCAATTCGTGCGACGGCTCAATAAGCCAAACGGGCCTTTTCGTCCTTACGGCTTTTTGCGCTTCTCCTGCGACCCCCAGCCCCATTCGACGATCCAGAAAAGGTAGAGCAACCACACCGTCAAGTTCTTCCAACAGCCGGTAAAAAATATCCATACCCCTGTGGTCACCGTGAGTTCCACCGGTAGAGGCCTTCATTTCTTCATACATCCTTTGAAACTCGGGAGTGTTCGGATTGATAACTTCCGAGAGGGGAAATTCACCTGCAAGGAGTCCCAAAATGGCCGTCTCAAGCGGCGTACCGTAAGTGTTTATCGGATGAGCAAAGTAAATTTTCACCTAAACACCTCACACGTTTTTCAGGTGCCGAGGCTAGATTAGCAAAGTAGTCAGTAATGTCAATAGTCACTCACTTAACCCTGGCCAACACCGAGTGTTGGCCAAGTATTTAGAGGGGGAGGTCCGATTGAAGTTCGACTTCAATCACGGTATTAAAACAAGCGAGGATTTATCCTCGCTTAAACCGAGCTCGGCTCGGTGAACTTGTCGTAACTATAAGACGTTTGGCAACTGGCAGTCTCCAATCTCAAAACTTTCCGCTCGGCGAGCTTATGAAACACCAAAAACGCTTGCCTTGCGCCGTTTACGGCGCGGTGCGGCTTTGGCTCCGGTTCAATGCCCAGAGCCTCTTGAAGTTTGCCGCTCCGCAAACTGAAATCCGAAGGATCAAATGGAGTCCGCGGGTCCCACAGCTCTTGAATCGCCATGGACGCCACGTCAAAACGTTTGTAACCAATAGACCGGGTATACTCGTCGTTGCCGATACCAAGTGACGCAAAAGCAACCGAAAGAAAAGACCAGTCAAAAAAGAAATTCTGTCCGCCGGGAATTACTACATTCGGCACCACCACCGGGTCAGTCGAATGCCGACGGCACCTAGCCAAAAGAGTCTCTACGGCCTTCTCAAGCGAAGGCGCCGCGTCCCACTCGCCGCTCCTCCAGCGCTCCTCAAAATTGTTAATAGGAACAATTGCGGGGTCAAAACGTTCCGGATGCCGGGGTTTAACCAAGGTTTCAAAACCCCCAACGATTTCAAAGCCCGGAACTGCCACAAAAATGCAGGCGATTTCGATAATTTCGTGCCAAGTCTTTAAAAGGCCTTCTTCCCCCGAAACCAACCTCAAGGGATCATGGCCGGTGGTTTCAATATCCATAAAACCCAATACGGTTTTTGCCACTTCAGAAATCCTTTCTATAATGAACCGTGTTTATTCGTAGCAAAAATTAAGTCAGAAATCAACCCCGCACCTTTTATGGACCGCAACACATAATCCTCGCGGGTTTAGGTGTGCATACCCGTATCTTACCCGTGTATATGTAATCACCTTATACCCGGGTCATAAGGTATGCGTTGCCGGGCGAGGATATGGTTCACCCCGCGCCTTTTCTGCGGTACAGAAAAGACGCGGGTTCACAAAAGACGCGGGGTTAAGGTTTTGTAACTAAAATTTGCGAGTCAAATGACTCGCAAATTTTAGACAAAACACTTAATATTACACCACAGATTTTTAATTTGAGAAGTTCACAATCGGTTATCCACATGCTTATTTGAAAGTGAGGTCTCTGACAATTGAAGAGGTGACAAATGGCTTACAGCAAGACTTGGGACGAAAGTTCGCCAACGGTTAGAAAACGCATTCAGCGGCTTACAAAGATTATACGAGGACTAAAGTGGCGTGATGAGCTTTGGCCTAAACTAAAGAGCGATCCGTTGTTTAAGCGCATCAATTACACGGCCATCAAAATCAAGCTAGAGAGGGAACAAAAGCAAAAGCCGATGACCGAACTTGGAAAGGCATGGTCCGGGGTTCCGGTAAAGCCGCATTTGGCTATGCGCCTTTTCCCGGACCCAAAGAGACGTAAAAGATTCGCAGCTTACGCCCGTCAGGAAGTCACCATAGCCCAACTTGAGGAAAAATTTCCCGAGATCAGTGGTATTAACACGCGAGAGAGATCAAAGATTTTCGAGCATCTAAAAATTAAACGGAGTCTTTTTGGAATGGCCGCGCTTCGCGGAAGAAAACCAAGGAAGGAACCGCAATCCAAAGCCAAAGAGCCTATTTGGTCTCTTAGCCTCCCTAAAGAAAAGCGAGAGGAACTCTTGGCAGATTGGCGTCAAGATCCGCGCCTTCCAAATAAAACCAATTTTGACTTGGTGGAAAAGTGGCGAGCACTCGGCTGCACAAGCGAAGATATGCTTCGCCGCGGCGTAAAGGCGCTCGGCGAGGAGAAAAGCCGTCAGCAGATTATGGCTGAAGTCAAAACCCCGGCCCAGATTGAAAAAATGATTGAGGCCAAAATGATGGAATTGATTGCCGGAGGAGCCTTGGCCGAAAACCAGGGAGAGAACGATCTCTACAAACGGGTGAGGGTGTTGTTCCTTCAACAGTGTCAAGAAGCCACGTATGAATTCACGCGTGACAGGTTTGACGAAATCTTGGAGAGAGTGGTTTGGACCGAAGGAAAGGGCGGCACGCTAACCACCCTGGATGAGTATATTGATTCGGGCCTAACTCCTGAAGATTTCCACAGAGATCACCGGCGCGTAAGGCTGTCTTTTGACGCAGTGAAAGAAAAGTGGCAGGAGCGCAAAGGACTTACCAACCGGCTAAGCCGCGTAAGGTTTGAGGCGCGACTTCTTCGCGGAGTGGGCAGATTTGCTTCTCCCGAAGAATTTCTTTCAGGTGAGGACTTCCGTTTTCCGAGAAACAGCTGCCACAATCCCTACCCTATTTTTACCGAAGATAGCGGAAGCGTCGTTATTTTGAACGGCGCCAATATCGGCACAGAATTCATACCGATCATCCAGAAGAATCCGCGCGTAAATACCCTGATTATGGCAAGAGAGGAGGGCGACAGCGCCGTCATTATTACCAACGCCATTGACATTTATCTCAAAAAGGCGGGCGGAGCGGCTTCAAGAGTGCTCGCCGCGATTTGGTCCGGTATGAACGTAAACCCGGATCTTTTTCCCGAATCGTACCGCGCAGAAGTTTTGAAGACCCTGAAGGACAAACGGGATGATGCCGTAGTGTACCAGAACCCGCGCGAATCGCTTCATAACGTCATGAGCGGATGGCACAAGTTGGCTGTTGAGCCCGTGGGTAGAAAGAGCCAAGAAGTCAGACCGGTATTTCCCGGTAAGGTTTACGTGATATTTGGAGTTAGGGAACATCAAACCGCAGCCACCATGGCATATTGGCACGTAAATCGGCTTACGCGCGAGAAACAAGCGCAAATCAAGGTAAGATTGAGCGCACTTTACGCCGTACTGCGCGAACTTGAGAAGGAGGCGAGAAAAGAAGGGACAACGGTAGAGGTATCTCCGGATTTGGCGGAAGATATTGCCAAGTACCAGGACCTTGACGCAAGAACAATTGTCTCCAACGTCATTGAAGAGTATTGGCAACTGTATTACTACCGAGCCATTGGCTATCTTGCCAGAAAATTTGAAGAGGTAATTCCCAACTGCAAGGTTATCGGGATGTCAAATACCCACCTTAAACTTGGCCAAGAGACCATGACCATCCAGATACCTTCAGACACCAGTATCAACGACAGCACGCTTTCCAACTACACTCATAGTTTCGGCCCAAAGGTTCTGCGTCAGGAAATGCCGCGCTTTGTGGCTATCTGCCACCCCTACGGTTTGGGGCCGCGTTCGACCGCCCGTGAAGTGGACGCAGAAGGCAAGAGAGATCACGCCATAGTGTGGACCGCTCCGGCGTGTCTTGAAGAAGATTACCTGCGTAATCACCTCAAGCACATTCCGACTAGCGACACACCGATTGCAAGAAAACTTTGGAACGAGGTCTCAACACCCGGGGTTTTGAGGGTGCGGCTTACTAACGGCATCCTCGTACCCGAGGACGTTCCGCTGGAAGTCATCAACAGTTACGAAAGGAGGGTTAGATGACGACTAAGTATCTCTACGTCTTGATTGCAACCGACCAGCATTGGGGAGGCAGAAGCAAAGTTTGGCTGTGGGATACGTCAAAACAGCGTTTCCTCGGCCTGGCCGAAGGCGCTTTTGAACTCATGCGCCGTTCGGGTTACGGAGACGGAGAAAAACTTGTCCCGTTCCACTGCCTATTCGTAAACGACGACCCGGTACAGGGTCAGCACTTCGACGCTTACAAGCAGCCGCATCCGGAAGAGCTGCCTTACTTCATGCTTGAAAGAGAACTGCGCAAGAAACATCAGGAACTCGTGAGAGAAGACGACCGCGACAAACGCAAAAAACTCTCCGAGCAGATTCTTTGGCTTACCTTACATCAGCATAGAATCCGGGGAGTTGATGCGACGGGCGACCAGATGGAAATGCTGCTTCACGAGCATCTTGAACCCAATCTGGATATCATCTCGGGTATGCTCCGTCGCGTGTTGGAACGAAAAATCTCCATCAAAGGCGAGCAGGAAATTCTTGGCCGTCCGAATTCGAGACGCGACGTCGGCGTTGCCAATTACGGCACCGGCAACCATTTCGTCAAAACCGTGGAAGCAAATCTGACCGAGGGCGTAATTTACGCAAACTATCTACGCCAGCTTCTTTTGGCGCGCGACCCCTGGCGCGACAGAAGCGAATTCCTGTCCCGCTACGTACGCGCTCCGCTCAACGGAGTTTCTGCCGTAGGATACGGCATTCTCCAGGCATCGGGCGGATATCCGTGGGGCATTGAATTTCGAAACACCCCTGCAGCCAAAGGTACCGACTGGGGCGACCCTTTGAGAATGTGGATAAGAACCGATTTACAGCGCGGAAATCCATCAAGAATTCTTGAGGGACGAGTGATCTTGGCGGTTGCCGGAGACAAACACTTCTGCTCCTACTGCAGAACCAATCACAAGATCTACGCTATGGGCCCGGCGAGCACCGAAACTGACTCTTTCGGGGAGCTCGGATTCCCGCCCAATAATTCTGGAGTTCTTTTCATTGGCCTTCCGGCCGAAGGCCCGACCGCAGGACCGATTCTCTTCCGTCCGCTTTTCTACAAGCAGCTGAAAAACTACATCGAGGACAATCCGCGTCCGTTTAATTGGGAGGCGTTTCTGCCAAACGCCCTATAAATCCATACTTCAGTCCAAGCGAGGATACATCCTCGCTTGTTTTAATTAAAAACCGGCGTTATGATGCAAACAGCTGCTTGAAATACAAATTATTCGAAAGGAGAATGCTATGGCTCTTGACGAAAGAGAAGAAAGACTGCGAGGCGCTCCTTTTGGGGCGCGACTTGTCGCTATTTCAGTCCAAAACGCTTATTTCTTTCCAGGCACACGGGATTATATTTCAACCGCCCCGGATACGCCAACCGAACGGATAAAAACCGATAAATACGCGATAGTGTATTACCATAACCTCGATACGGGCGGTATTTCAGGCCTGGGAACATTAGTTGAGCTTGAAAAAGTGGCCGAAGACGGAGATTCCATTGAACTGCACTGTTATTCCCTTGCGAGGGTCGAGATTCTAAACCACCATGCGGTTTCTGATCTGGTTGAATTTGATTGGAGAGTCGTAGAGGAAAAAACAATCTCAGAATCTCTGTGGGCCGGTAAAATAGTCAAGAGAGATATAAAAACCCTCCGCGCGATACTGGAGGAAGTGCTTAAAGTTTTGCCTGATATTTTTGAAGAAAGAACCTTTACGACGCTTTTAGACGAAGGGACAAAAGAAGATCTGCGAATCCGCCAAGAAAAAAAGATCCAAAACCTGGTTAGGGCCATCAATGCCCTTAGTAAGCCTGTACGGGAAACGTTTGGCTCTACTCTTGATTGGGTGGCCTTTGCCATATTCGACGTCTGCTATTTTCTCAGCCGCGCCAATCCCGGCAAAACCGCCATGCGCCTGGCAAGCAATATGTTCCATTCGTTCGCCGTAGAAGAACGGCTCCGTCGCGTCCTGAAATTCGCTGACTGGTTTAACTATAATTTATATCAAATCGCGGATGGGGACCCGGACGAAGAGCCCGAAGAAAAAGATACAGACCCGGTCCACGTTCACGCTGGTTCGGAGAACAAAACCCCCCAGGCGCAAGCCCTTTTTGCAAGATACCAAGAGGTCAAGCCCCACATGCCCCCTGATGCCAAGAGCGAATTTGAACGAGAGTTTTCGCGGTTTGCCCAAAGGCCGGAATCCGATAGCGCTCTTGGCCTGAGACTCGAACGGATTGTAGCCCTGCCTTGGGACAAACGTTCTCAACCCCCGGATGGTCTACAGGAAGTAAAGAGGGCTCTCGACGAAGATCACTTTGGACTTGCCAAGATTAAAGAACGCATACTTGAGTACGTCGCGGTAAGAATGCTAAACGCCAAAAATCAGGGTAAAGCCCTGTGTTTTGTGGGGCCCAAGGGTGTAGGAAAAACCTCGCTTGGCCGATCAATCGCGCGGGCCCTCGGCAAAAGATTCGTAAGCCTTTCACTCGGCGGCATGGATGACGTCAGTGATCTTAGGGGACATCACTATACCTATAGAGACGCGGCTCCCGGATTTATAATCCAGCTAATACAGCGGGCCAATCAAAGAGACTGCGTATTCGTGCTGGACGAGATAGACAAGCTTATGAAAAACTGGCGCGGCAACCCGGCCGCTGCACTCCTCGAAATTTTGGACCCGGAACAGAATGACCGATTTATGGACCACTACCTCGGTATTCCTTTTGACCTTTCGGAGATCCTTTTTATCGCCACGGCCAACATCACCGAGACGATCAATCCAATCCTTCTCGATCGGTTAGAGATAATCGAAATTCCCGGATACACGGATTTGGAAAAACTTGAGATCGCCAAACGCCATCTTATCCCGCGGCGCAGAAAGGCCAATGGGTTTCCCATTAGAATCCTTGGCGGGCCAACCCTTGACTGTCGATTTACGGATGAGGCGATTCTCGAACTAACGCGTCACTACGCCCTTGAGGCTGGTGTACGAGATCTCGAACGCGAGCTTGATCGACCCTTCCGAAAAATGGCAAGAGCCGTGGTGGAGCAGGATCCAAGCGTAAATGGAGTCGTAGAGATTACGCCGGAGAATCTCGAGCGCTACTGCGGAAAATCCAAATTCAAAGAGTCTTTTATTCCCGAAGTACTCCCCGTTGGCACCACTCCGGTGCTCGCTGTTTCTGAATCAGGAGGTTTCCTCTATATGCTGGAAGTAACCATCGGCAGGCACCCCGGCAGAAGAAAAATTGCCATGAAGGGTGTTCGCGAATCGGGCGAGAACAAAGATGCGGTAAATCAAGTTGCCGAATCTCTGGAAAAAGCGGTGGATGGCCTCACTGCCCAAGGCAAAATTCTTTTTGAAGCGCTTAAAGAACTTGAAGAAGCGTGGGGTTGTCCAAGTATAATCGAAGGAAACATAACCAACGGCTCCATACCCAAAGACGGGCCGTCGGCAGGACTAGCCACGTTTGTTGCTGTTTACGGCGCGCTTAGACAGAGATCCATAAAACTGCACAGAGAAATTCCTCTTATCGCGTTTACGGGGGAAATTGAGACCAACTTGGATACGGTTGGCAAAGTCGGAGGCATCCGCGACAAGGTTCTCGCCGCCTGGCGGCATGGAGTAAAACGTCTTTTCATACCCAAAGCGAATGAGGCGGACCTGGAAGACGTGCCTCCGGAAGTGCGCTCCCGGATGGAAATTATTCCTACAACCAGCCGTTGGCAGGCCCTAATGATTGCATATCCCGAAGATAGAGGATTCATTGAAGAATATCTTAGAACCACAGGGACTCGTAATGGGTCCCTATTTTATTCATTCGTCTAAATCCCACACATAACTTGTTATGTGTGGGATAAATTTTCAAGCCATCCATTTCTATCTCTCCGAGAGGGATGATTATAGATATTTGATAGGCAAAATAAATGCGGGGTTATTTGACAAGGCACTCTCGTAAAATAAATGCGGGGTTGATACAATACTAGTGATGAGGGCTAAAGAAGATTTAATCCAATCCCTGATTGATGACGGGTATCTCAAAAATCCTCGTATTATCGACGCATTTCGTGCGATTGATCGGGCAGATTTTGTGCGACCGGAGCGCTTGGACGAGGCCTACGGAAACTACCCTCTGCCGATCGGTGAAGGACAAACCATTTCCCAACCCCTTACCGTGGCTTTTATGCTCGAACTTCTGGATCCGCAGCCAGGAGAGAAGATTTTAGATATCGGCGCAGGCTCCGGATGGACAACCGCGCTTTTGGCTTATCTGGTAAGCCAGGGGGAAAACCCCCGACAAACCCAAAATCCAAAATCCAAAACTCAAAACGGAAGGGTTTTGGGAATCGAACGCGTGGGAGAACTCTGCGGGTTTGGCCAAAAAAATCTTGCTAAATACTTTGACGAATCGCGGGCCAAAATTATCTGCGGCGATGGAACTTTGGGATACGCAGAAGAAGCGCCTTACGATAAAATCCTTGCCGGTGCCGCGGCCTCACGCGAAATCCCGCAAGCCTGGCGCGACCAACTTAAAATTGGGGGACGGATTGTCGCGCCGGTTGAAGGGTCAATTTGGCTTTTCACAAAGAAACCCGCCTCCGCCCAAAGCCACGGCAAAACGCAGTGGGAAGAGAAAGAATTCCCGGGATTTTCGTTTGTGCCGCTTGTTAGGGACAAAGAGCCAAAGACAAAAGACGAAAGCAAAAATCCAGCTGGGAGCCTGTCAACCAAAGCCAATGGCAAACCACGCACGAAATTGACTACAACGGCCTTGGTCTTTAGTCTTTTGATTCTTGGCCTATTATCTAACGAAATCTATCGTCCCCACGCCGCTTTTTCCAACTCCAAATCCATAGAAATTCCCCAAGGGTTTGGCTCAAGAAAGATAGCCGAGCTTCTTAAAAAAGAAGGGGTTATACGATCCAAATCGGCTTTTATAATCTACGTTACCTTAAAAAATAAGGCCTCCCAGTTAAAACCCGGTAACTACGTTTTTAGCCGCGCGGCGATCCCGAAGATTGTGGGGGATTTAGTAAGAGGCGGCACCAATGAACGCATGATCATCATTCCCGAAGGATGGTCCGTAAAAGACATAGCAACGTATCTTGAGCGCGAGGGCATTGTTTCATCCGAAGATTTTCTTGCCGTTGCCGAACATCAAGAGTTGAACAATTTTAAATTTTTAGAAGCTATACCGGCTAAAGCCACCCTGGAGGGCTTTCTTTTTCCCGATACCTATAGAATTTTTAAAGATGCTAAACCCGAAGATATCGCCATCAAAATGTTGGAAAACTTCGATAGGAAAGTCACGCCGGAGCTGCGCCAAGAAATTAACCGGCAGGGGAAGACGCTCTTTAAAATTATAACCATGGCGTCTTTGATCGAGAAAGAGGTGCGTAAGGATGAAGATCGCGTTTTGGTTTCGGGAATTTTATGGAAACGGCTTAAAATCGGAATGGCGCTTCAGGTGGATGCCACGATTACTTATCTTACGGACAAAAAAGACACCAAGGTTTCACGTGAGGAAACTAAAATTGATTCGCCCTATAACACTTATAAGTACCCGGGCCTGCCTGCCGGGCCCATTGCGAACCCGGGGCTTTCAGCCATCCGCGCCGCAATTTATCCCAAAGACTCTCCATATTTATATTACCTATCCGCCCCCGACGGCAGAACCATTTTTTCACGGACGCTGGAAGAACACAACGCAGCGAAGGCAAAATACTTAGCCCGGTAAAGAAATCGGAGAACGGAAATCAACCCGCCCCCTCCATCCCAGAAGCACCTGAACCAGGCCAGGCCTGGTTCAGGTGACATAGTTCCAATACCCGGACCACAACACGCGTTTGAACCAGGCCAGGCCTGGTTCATGCGTTTGACTAATTAAAGACGACGTATTAAACTAGTTTCAGCTTTTTATCTAAGGAGCTGACAGATGTTTGAAAAAATAGGCCATCGAGGAGCGCCGGGACACGACGAACCGGAAAATACCTTTAACTCTTTCTATAGAGCCCTAAAGTTGGGGGCAACAGCCATTGAATTTGACGTCAGGAGCACCCAAGACGGAGAACTGATAGTTTTTCACGACCAAACGCTCGACAGAACCACCAACGGCGCGGGTTTGGTAAGAAAACATCCCTTGCGGTATATTGAAAGTCTTCGTACCATCGGTGGAGAACGCGTACCGCACTTTAAAGACGTACTCTCAACATTTGGCGCCTTAACACGCCTCCATATTGAACTGAAAGAAGGAAACCTCCAAAAACGGACCCTTGCCTGGATACGAAAATATAATTTAATTGCTTCGGTGGTGGTGTCTGCATTCGACGGTTCTGACATGGAAGTATTCAGTCCGCCCAGCTGGTTGGATCTTCTGCGGATGAAACGGGTTGAACCGAGTCTCAAAATCGCACTACTGGTAAGAAGTGAAATAGATCTGGAACGCGCGCTTCTCATTAACGAATACGTCTATCCGGGCTGGATTTACGCCATTAATCCTTCAAGCTTTCTCGTCAACCCCCCGAGAGTTCAAAGAATCCAAAAAAGTGGGGCACAAGCATTCGTCTGGACCGTAAACGATCCTGAAGAGATCGCGCGTCTCAAAGGATGGGGAGTAAACGGAATATATTCAGACTACCCCGACAGGTTGTAACCTTACCCTTCGGGGTATTTTATTTACTGGATTAGTGCGTGGTTCCAACTAACCCAAGGGACTAGACAATTTATTTTCTGCGTGTTACATACTAAAGTATGCCTGAGACATTAAAGTTCACCCAAGATAACGGAAACCCTTCGGTGAGAGAAGACGAAAAAAAGACAAAGGGCGATTCTACCGAAAAACCCGAGACGAGACACACGTTAAAGCGTAAATACCTTGCCTTAAAAATTAAAGGCGGCCGAAGATTTCCATTTGAGAAACGGGGCGCAAGAGCACTGTCCCAACGAGAAGCCACAGCGTTAGGCGTGCCCGCCTCAATAGATAAACCCGAGGTAAGCATCGGCAGAAGCACACTGAAAATGGCAGAAGTCGAGCTAGGGGTAGACCTAGTAAATGAAGTAAAAAGACTGCACAAAAAGATAAACCTGGGGCAGGAGAGAAAAAGCCAAAGACCGGTAAGAATTCTGGACGTCGGCGCTGGAACCAGCACCGTGCTAGCGGAGCTAAAAAAGAGGTTTGGCAGAGAACTCGAGGCCCATTCGGTCGACATACGTTTTCTCCCGCCGGACAGATTCCCTCAAAAAAGGGGCGTAGAACAACACGTCTTTCATGTAGAGAGTTTGTCCAGGACTCTGCCAGAGGGTTGCTTTGACATCGTAATCGATAAAAGGGGCGGAGTCCTTTACGCCGTAGATCGTGAAAGGGCGCTGACAGAGATTTTCAAAGTGTTAGCCCCTGGCGGAGAAGCGTTTATTTATCCCAAGCCAGTTCGTAACATCCGCAATTTGTTTAAACCCGCATGGATTCAGAGTTGGGCAGAGAGAAATGCGGCCAAGGTCGAGTTTCTAGAAAGAAAGGAAGACATACGTATAGCCGGCGTTTTACGCATTCCAAAAACCCTTAAAATAACAAAACCGCTGGAGACTCGCGCTGTTGACACTCCCCATTAACAGGTATAGCATAGATCATAGTTTCCAAAGACCATCGGCGCGCAGCCGCGTCAGACGCGGCGCAACCAGCAATGCGATAAGTCCGATCGAGGAACCAGAATCATATTTTGATTCTTACTTTGGTCGCGGAAACGCGATTTTTTATGCCCCGTAATACAAGCCGGTACTAGAAACGCTTGGCGTTTCAGTACTGGACTCCGCTCACTGCGGTTCGCTTCGCCCCCGGATAAGTGTCGGGGCGAAGTCCCGTAGTGAACACGGAGGTATTCTACTACTGGGATTGATATACTGGGTATGTTAAATAAAGCCCAAAAACAAGAAATAGTTGCGGATTTAGCGGATAAATTTAAGCGTCAAAAAATCGCTATTTTTACGGATTTTCACGGCATTTCGGTTGTCAAACTACAACAACTTCGCCGGCTCTTGAAAAAAAGCGGGGCGGAGTATAAGGTGGCCAAAAAGACCTTACTTAGCCGGGCGCTGGAAGCCGTGGGACTCGACGCTAAAACCAAAGAGTTGCGGGGCGAAATCGGGGTAACTTTTGGATATGAAGACGAAGTTTCTCCCGCTAAAACCCTCCTCAAATACAGCAAAAATAACGAGACGTTTAAAATTCTAGGGGGTATCTTGGGAATGAAGACGTTGAAAGATAGCGAGGTAATAACCCTTGCCAAACTCCCCACGAGAGAGATGCTTCTCGCCCAATTGTTTCGAGCCCTGCAATCCCCAATACGGGGGTTGGCTAACGTATTATACGGCAATCTAAGAAATTTGGTCGTGGTATTAGGTAAAATCCGAAATTCAAAATCCGAATAACAAAACAAACTCCAAATTTA
>CAYPFS010000017.1:12835-16844 GCA_964410175.1 uncultured Candidatus Saccharibacteria bacterium | reverse complement strand
GCGAGGTGTGCGCCGACTTTATCTCGAAAGTGGCTGGAAATCGAGAACTGATTGACGTATTGCAAAAAGCAGCATCCAGAGGAGTAACCGTCTATGTAAGGGACGAATTCCAGGTAGGATACGGGTGGGTGGACGTTGATAAGAACGCCTCCCCAGAAGTGATAGTCAGGTTTCTCGGTATGGGGATACGCCAAAGCGAGCTCCGAAATAGTCAAAGGTCCCGATGAACATCGGGACGATTTTTATTCTACGCGTAGCGTTTTCTCCCATGCCAAATGAAATTGCTATAGCAATTTAAACCGACATAGATGAAACACGCCATCAAAGCAGGTAGTGTTTGCGGAGATCTAAGTCGGTTCTTACTATAGGAGTTTCAATATACCGCACGCGGTCGCCGGTGTTATAAATGTATGAAAGAAATCTTATCTCTTCCTCGCAGGGATACGGAAAAACAAAAACACTTTTTTGAAGCGGATAGAACCCCATCGCTTTTAAACGCTCACGGAGGCCCTCACGAGCTGATTTATCCTTGTCAGGAATATCAAAAATTACTATCCGCCACAAACCATCCCATTTGTCAGGTTCTGGAATTTTAAGTTCACCAAAGGCCCTTTTGACGATTTGCCTTTCCCCAAAGTCGGTAAGATCAACTTCGTATTCCCCTTCGCCCTTTTTAACAAAATTGATATATTTCCTCCTTTTAAAGTACTTAGCCTCTTTTTCAAAATCATCCTTACGAATATATGTTTTATAAACTCTTCTGCCCCGCATACGGCCAAATGCGCTGAATATGTTGGGCACTACCGCGGCCACTGTGAGTGCGCCGGCAGAAAGAAGTAGTATCAAAAGCCATTTCCCGACCTCTACCCCGCCGGATTTGATCTGACGCACCAAATCTTCTCTTCTAACCATCCTCTCGCTCACTTCCCATTCTTTACGTAGATGTTCTATAATAAACTCCTTTCGCTCCAATAGGCGCGGCTCAACTTTGTTTTTATATTTCCTGTTCTTTTTTCTTAGCATTAACTCCAGGATATACGCTTAAAATCTTATGTCAAACGAAATTGCTATAGCAATTTCGTTTGACATAGACGCCGATCCGGCACTCGGGACAATTGATTTATTAAGCCTGACCGAGCTCTCAAACGTCAATTCTCCACCTGCGCAATCGCGATCCGATGCCCGCAATAACCGCCCCAAGAGTATCCAAAATCAAATCCCCGATGGTATCGGGATAAGTCATTAAACTTAGCTCCCCCGCCGCCAAAACCCGGTATCGGTCCAAGGCAAACTCAAACCATTCCCAAAATACTCCCAGAATCAGCGCGCCCGCGATGAAAAATAAAATTTCTATCGAGGCGCGGGCGCTGATTTGGTGACGTGGTTTAGTATATAAAAAAACGGCGCGGGTAAAGAAAAAGGCGTACGCCCCGCCTAAAAAGTGGAGGAGGTTAGAAATCCACCAGGCCTCCCAACTTCCAAAACCCAAAAACTTGCCGGTGAGAAATGCCGCGCCTACCATCGCTCCTCCCAAAATCAATAATTTATAAATCTGCGTTTGGGTCATTCAGGCATTAAGGGACGTTTTTTACGATCCCAATCATTAACAAACTCGGCTAGAACCGCCGTGATCGGAACGGCAAGCAGTATTCCAAAAAACCCTCCGATTTTTGCGCCGATTACCAATGCTAGCACTACAATAAGCGGCGAGAGACCAATCGCTTTTCTCATAACCACCGGAACAATTACGTGCGACTCGATCTGCTGGACAACGACGTAGAGAGCCGTCACCAAGATCCCAGAAAACGGCGAACTAAGAAGCGCGGTCGCAACCGCCGGAACCGCGGCAAGAATCGGCCCCACCACGGGTATTACCTCAAATACTGCCGCGATAATCGCAAAAAACAAAGCATGTTTTACCCCAAGAAACGTCAGCCCGAAAAAAATCAAAACACCCACAATCGCCCCGAGAAGCATCTGAGCCCTTACCCAGCGTCCCAGTTTCTTTTGAGACCTCTTCCACAAATCCACGACGTAGGATTCGTGCTGCAAGGGAGTAACCAGCCGCAGAAAATTGGTAATGCCCTCTTCCTGCGCCGCCAGGTACACCGAGAAAACTATGATGAGTAAAAAAGTGAAAACTCCGCCAAATATACCCGCGGCGAAACCCACTAGTCCCCCGCCGAGCCGCCCTAAATATTCCGTGGGCATACTAAGCAAACCGTCCAAATTCTTAATGAAAAATGGAAGAAGCGGGGACTCGACCTGTTCAATCCCGAGCCGCAGCCGTCCCTCGATCTCCGGAAAAACGACCGCCACGCTCTGAAACTCATCCAAAAGCAACGGAACCACAAGATAAATGAAAAAGAAGAGAAGGACTCCGATCGCAAGGTAAATCAAAATAACTCCGAGAATCCTCGGGACTCGCCTTTCTCTCAGCCATTCAATGGCGGGCTCAAGGGCTGAAGCCACAATTACTGCAAAAATAAGCGCGGCGAAAATATCGCGGACAAGATAAATCACCCCAAGCCCAAGGAGTATTGCTAGAAACTTTATTATGGTTGCGACAGAAATACTAAATTGTTGCGTATCTTTAGTGGGCATGATCTTGAATGTATCGCGATGCGACTCTTCCGTTTTTAATCTCGACCCCCTCTCTTCGCAGAAGTCGCATCTTCTCTCTTGCCCCTCGGGCAAATCCGCCGATGCGACCGTCCGAATTAATAACGCGGTGGCAGGGAATATTTCTGTACGGATTGCGGTTTAAGGCGTTTCCTACCGCTCGCGCGGCTCCGGGCCTTCCGATTTTATGAGCAATAACCGCATAGACGGTCACTCTCCCGCGCGGAATTCTTTTTACTATATTATACACTTTTTTCTCGAAAAGAGTAGTCATTTTGAGACCATCTAAAAACCCTTTAAAAATTGCTCGGCCTTCTCAAGGGCCGCCTTCATTTGAGGCACGGTAATTCTTTCTCGCGCCTTTTCATAGGTCACCCACTCATATCTATCATGCTCCCAGGACAAAGTTACTTTACCGGTTTTAACCTCGCCGAGAAACATGGCGACAAACTTTGGAATCGGCTTTCCTTCACGGCGCGTGAAATAGCGGACGGTCTCTTTGAAATTTGGAAGTATCGAAACATCATCCCTGCCCGCCTCTTCTTTCGCCGCCCGCTCTGCCGCATCCAAACCGGTTTCGCCCGGCTCCAACCTCTCTTTGGTAAAATCCCAAAACTCAGCACGCGAATAACGCGCCTCCGGCCCCGGGCCTTCGGCAACGCGAATGCGCCCACGCGAACGCGAACTGTCCTTTCGGGATGACCGTAAAACTAAATACCTTCTTCCTCCCGGAGTATTGCGAAAAATAATTACACCCGCAGAACGTTCAACTGGCATTTTATTTCAAAAACTTCAACATCTCGTTAACCGGTTTAGTATTAATTATATCATCCGCCGTTGCCCAGCCGCGGCGCGCCTGCGCTATACCATGTTCCAATAACTTGAAATGTTGAGCCTGATGCGCGTCCGAAGAAATAGACATTTTGACTCTCTGCTCCACGCATTTTCGGATGTATTCATCTTTTATATCGGCGCGGTCCGGATAAGCGTTAATCTCCAAAACCGTTCCGGTTCTTTGGGCGGCTTTTATGATTTCGTCAATATCCAAATCGATCGGCTCGCGGCGGTTAATTATGCGGCCAGTTAGATGAAAAATAATATCCACGTTCGGATTTTCCATCGCGCGGATAACTCTTTTAGTCTGCTCCGAGCGCGGCAAATTAAAATGGCCGTGAACCGCCGCACCCACCACATCGAGTTTCTTGAGTACCTCATCCTTAATGTCAAGGGACCCGTTTTTGTCAATATTCACCTCCGCACCTTTAAGAATTTTGAATTTTGAATTTTGAATTTTGAATTTACGATTGATTTTATCAATCTCGGCCATCTGTTTTAAAAGTTTCTTCTCATCCGCTCCTCCGGTCATTGCCAAAGATTTGGTATGATC
>CAYPFS010000017.1:6805-12825 GCA_964410175.1 uncultured Candidatus Saccharibacteria bacterium | reverse complement strand
ATTTATTGGCGCGGGATGCCGCAATTTCCCCTGTATTCTCCCGTAGTTCCGGTTCGACGTATCTCAAACCCAAAGCCCGATAGAGTTCTTCCTCTGTTTTTCCGGCAATCATCTTTTTGCCCCTAAATAGACCGTACTCGTTGAGTTTCCACCCCTTTTTAATCGCAATCTCTCGAAGCGCAATATTGTGGTCCTTAGATCCCGTAAAGTAATTTAACGCCGCACCAAAGGAGTCCCTGGGAACCACGCGAAGATCGGCGTCAAGACCGTTTTTTAATTTAACGGCGGTTTTAGTCGAGCCCTTGGCGTAAACGTGCGCAATAAAAGGCAAGGTAATAAAACGTTCCATAACTTTTTCGGGCCTGGACGAAGTAGCCAAGATATCAATGTCGCCTATAGTCTCCCTGCGGCGCCTCACCGATCCGCAAACCAGGGCGTCATCAACCTCAGGAAAACTTTGAACCATTTTTTCAAGAGTCCGGATTTCCGGCAAAACAAATCCGAGGATCTGTCGGCCTCTGGATTTTTTCAAGAACTCAATTCCCTTTAGGATTTTTTCCTCGGATTTTTCTCCGAAATGTTCCAATTTTCTGATTTTCCCCGCGCGCGCGGCTTTTTCAAGCTCCTCAAGATTTCGAATTTTTAACTTCTCCCAAAGCGTTTTTACCATCCGCGGGCCGACCCCCTCTACTGCCATAAGTTCGGAGATATTGGCTGGAATTTTCTTTTTCAATCTGTCGTACTCGGCAAACGTTCCCTTCTTTAAAAGTTCCTCAAGGTGAAAAGCGATTCCCTTGCCCACCCCGGGAATTTTTTCAAGGATCTTCATGCCGCCGCGTTCATAAATTTCCTGCAATTCCTCGTCCAAAGCCTCAACGCCCAAAGCGGCCTTTTCGTAGGCGCGGGGCTTGAACTCGACCCCTTCCATCTCGTAAAAGGCTGACATCTCGTTTAGTACTTTGACAATTTCCTTATTGGTCATTACGAGCTAGGGCTTATCTGACCCCCCGACAAGTTCTAAAGTTTATTCCTCTCTACTATTATAATAGGCGCGGGCCTTTCTTTGACTTTGGGTTTAATATACGGCCTCAAGAAAAGAAGTATAACGGCAAAGATGAAAGTAAGAAGGCCGGTTAAAAGAAACACGGCCCTAAATCCTACTACGCTTGCAAGCACCCCCCCTACCGCGCTCCCGAGGGCTGTTCCTGCGCCAAGCGAGAAGCTCGAATAAAGCGACCACTCAAATCCCTCCTGCCCCTTATCTATGTGACGAGTAAAAATGGCGTAGAATGGCGGAGCCATCAGAGAGTCTGCAATGGCAATCAAGAAATGAAGGGTGTAAACATGCCAAACTTCGGTCGCAAAATAGTAGAAGGCGACAAATACAGCATTAAGAAAGCCTCCGGCCAGGAAAAAATAGAAATCGTCAATTTCTCCATGATTGCGGTCAATATAGCGCGCCACAAAAAGCTGCAGAATAGACTTCACCACCCAGTAAATCGTGATGGCAAACCCCACCACCGCCACGGTCCCGCCTACAATCTGTTGGGTGATAAAAATGGCGGTTACGGGCGCCAAAAATCCCCAGGCGGTCGTTAAAATAAACTCGGCAATAATTATGAGTAAAACCACCTGATTTATCGGGGGAAGACGAAATTTGGAGATCAACCAGTTCATGAGTACAGTATACTACCCCGCACTAAATTTGCGAGACGCAAAAGCCGCGCGAGAGCGCGGCTTTTGACCTCTTTAGTCTGTCTCTTACCTCGCCCAGAAAACGAAAACAAACACCTTGCGGCCCCCGCCAAAATCCCGCTCGAAAAGCGAAACTCTCCCGTCAGCAGATCGACGAAGCTCTTTTCCCCACGTTTTGGGATTTTCGTGATCAACATCAACCCCACGCATAGATGCCGACTGACCAACAGTTGTACTCGAGTCAAGATGCGCATAAATAGTTTCCAGCATCTCATAATCATGCTGGTTGGGATGTTGGTTGGGCTCCGGGTCTCTTGAGTAATCCATACATGTTCCCAGAGGCGCATTATTAAAGTTCTCGTCTTGATGATCCAAGCCCAAAGTATGACCAACCTCCTGACATATCACTAAGTTTCTCCAGGCGGGTTTATTATAGGTTGCTGTATTGAAATAGGTGTCATTCACTTTTACCGTGCCCTGAACAATATGCGTCCCGCTCGCCCAAATGGTAGCAACCCCAAGCCAGCCGTTATTGCCGTATTTGTTTGAGCAAACTTCAACCCGACCGCTTAACGGTTTACAGCTCTTAGGATTTGTACCGCCCGCAACAATCAAGGTATCCAGAACGCTTGATAAACTCCAATCGCCAGATGCCGTCGCGAGATAGGAATCCCAAGCGCTCGAAACATTATCCCCAAGCTTCAGGGTAAAAGGGCTGGCTGACCTGGCCCAGTGGTATCCTCCCCAAGAGTGAGTGGCCTCGCTTACCCCAGCCAATGCCGCTACCGCCAAAAGAGCTACAGCCCCGACCAATAACTTGTGAAGACTTTCCTTTGAAAGCATAATTTTAACAAATATAACTCTTAAACTCCTCCTAACGACCTTTTAAAGTACTAAAGTACTTATACAGTATACAATACTGAAATAAAAACTCAACAACTAAAACAGGCTTTTTTGTTTTGATATTTCCCCGCGCTCGCCCTCCTCGAAAATTCTCACTTTTCCGTACTCGCCGTCGTATCCAGGCTCAATCTTCAGTCTGCCTTCCCGGACGCGCATAATTCCCTCGACCACCTCCGGCCTGATCGATTTTTCGAGCTCTAATTTGGGAGCATCCACCAAAATATTAAATTCAGAACCGAATTTCTGGATTAAACTTTTATACTCCTCCTTAACTTTTTTAGAAGCAGTCCCCAGACCAAAACCCTCCGCAATAATCTCATCAAGCGGCACCAGGCTTTTGTAGGGAATAACCGCATCCGGCCTTCCACCGACGGGCCTATCGGCAAGCTCTTCCACTCGATTCATTACTCCAACCGTCATTGGCTTTCCGCATCTGGGACAAATTTTATTTAACCTCTTCGTCTCTTCGGGTCCGCAGGAAAATTTACAGAGCCGGTGGCCGTCGTAGTGATACCTCCCCTCCTCGGGAAAAAATTCGATGGTGTATAAAAATTTATTTGGGTCGCGGGATTTTATGGCGCTGACTATTCCCTCGTAAGAAAGCTCTGTATCAAAAACGTTTGCCTCGCGGCCGATTCGCTGAAGAGAGTGGGAGTCGGAGTTTGAGATAAGCGCGATCTTATCCAATCTTGAGAGCCGCCGGTTCATGGCCGGATCGCTACTTAAACCGGTTTCTAACGCATATATGTATTTACTATATTCGTCGAAGCACTCCTCAATGGAATTAAATCCGGACATCGAGCCAAAAATGCTGAACCATGGAGTCCAACAATTATGTACTGCGGCAAATTCAGCAAGATAAGAATGGTCGTCTTCCACCTCTAAATTGTAAACGGTTCCTTGGTACTTTTTCGCTTCGATGTCGCGAATTGGTAGATAAATATATGGGTCGTCCATCCAGCCATGCCTTCGGTTCAATTTTGGAATGAATCGCGCTCCTTGAAAAATACGGTCTTTCCGCAACCCAAATTTGTCTTCAAAAAAAGCTAACCCACTGAATTGGAAAAGGTCGTGGTGTGAATGCAGTATTCTACCCTCAATCGTATGGGTATGGGCGTTAAATTTTTTCGCAGAAATCTTTATTATGGATGGAATTATCCCTAACCGAAGCGCAATAATCTTCATTTGATTCATTAGATCCCGGGATACGGTATATCCTGTATCACCTCGCCACCATCCTCTAAAAACCTCCGCCTGTTTTTCTGGAGGCAAAACGAGCATCCAGGGGGGCAGTGCTTTTGTATGTGCCCGATGAAGTAATCGATCGGCATAAAACAAAGAAGAAAATGTGTTCTGTAAAATTTTTGAGTAGAAAATAAGCTCAATGCTCTTTCCCTTCCGGTGTTCTCTGGCGCAGGGAATACCAAAAATCTCCAACATAAGCTTTTTTACGTCCCTACAGTACTCCTTTTCGTGCACTGCAAAAGTAAAAGAAATCGCGTCCCTACCGTTAACCGACCCTTCGGCAACGAAATATCCCGCGAGCCGGCAAAATTCCTTCGTTACCCTCACAACGTCAGCAAATACACGCGAACGTATACCTTGCATGGCAATAAACCGACTGCCATCCGCTATTTGACTGGAAGAGGTGGTTATAGAGATATTAGATGCAGCCGTAGAAAGCAAAAATGAATCCGTATCAATAGTTTCGGTGAAACGAGGGTACACCAACACATCTCCTTTTTCTAAATCTCTCGCCCGGATCCATCGTGGCTCTAAATTTTCTAGTACGGCTGTATGCCTCTTGCAACAATGGCTTTTACCCGAGCAGCCGGGTCGGCAGAACCCGTGTTGCCACTCGCAATGTTTTTGAGTTTTGGCAGCAAAAAATGGATGCTCGGGGGTAACTTTAAGACCCAAACGAAAATACCACGGCTTAACAAGAAGTATTCTGCCTTCGTAGTGACGTGTATATACCTCTTCAACCCGTTTTAACCTACCCTTATGTGTGTATACATAATCACCTTTGGACACTCGATTTATTCTTTTTATCCCGTCCCTGGTATGTAAATATTCTGACGGCAGTAAACAGTGCGCAGGCACAATCATACATTTCTCGTCAATGTTAAAAACAATTTTAGCAAGCTCTTTGGAGTCAAGCCCCAGAATCGGCCGGCCGTCGGACTTCAAGTTTCCCTGCCAGCCGAGCACGACATTGATTTTCTCAGCGGCTTCAATCGAGGGGGCAAAAATTAAATTGTGGACCCGGCGCGTTTTGCCTCCTTTGGAGTAAATGCTCGAAATCTCCGCCGTAAGCATGAAGCGCGTCCCGCCCTCCTTGTTTTTTGATTCTTGTTTCCTGATTCTATACAGTCCCGGCTCCGCCGGCTCAAGTTTGGTTTTAATTTCCTTGATCCACGCCGGATGCGTAAAATCCCCGGTCCCCATAACGGTAATGCCCTTGAGACGCGCCCAAAAATCCAAATTCTCCAAAGTCATTTCTTTGGAAACCGCACGGGCGTACGGCGAATGGATATGAAGGTCTGCTATAATCCTCATATTGTTAGTCCATTATGATTATATGATTAGATTGTAGCCGTTAATAAATTAAGCCGCAAATGCGGCTTACTTCGAAGTAAAAATCGTGCCTATGACGCCCGCGGCCGTTAACAGGATAAAAAAGACTTTTTGCGGAGACATTGTTTCTCCCAAGAAATACCAAAGCAGTGGGGCTCCCACCAAAGCCGGGTAGGCAGTCGAGATTACATTAGGCACCGATTCTTTACCGGGGACAAGCTGGACCGCGTATGTTATCGCAAGACCAGCGGTCGGCCACAAGAGAAGAATTATCCAGCCGGCCCAGTGCCACTGTAAACCGGTAACGGGCGAAAACCGAGTTAAGAACATCATGACCAGAAACAAGGCCGCGTTGCCGAAAAAATTCCAGACAAACGGCGAAAGAGGATCGAACCTCGGCCCCAAGTCTTTACTCATCTTTACGATTGTCGGGGTCACGCTTCCCCAACCAATGCAGGTGTAAATAGCAAGCAGTATCGCAACGGTGAATCGGGACATTGCCATCTCCAGTAAAAGAACTATTTTAAGCTAGACTACCTCCCCTTATTTACAAAGTCAACTCTTATACGAATCGCGTCCAGATCCCTCGCCCGGGAGGCCCGAACCTCTACTCGTTTTCTAAAAACCTCCCCGATTTTATTGGCGATCCCCTGCGCAAACTGATTCTCCGAGGTTGTAACCCGTATAGTGCTGTGTGTATCGTTTATCGTAAGCACCCGGTCAAGCACGTCGCGGCGCTTGGCGCGTTCATCCATATTTTCAATGAGATTCAAAAGTTCTCGGCGGAATTTTACCGGAACATTTTTTATAACCACCTCGCCTTCGTACTGCTTATTCTTCAACAT
>CAYPFS010000017.1:5533-6795 GCA_964410175.1 uncultured Candidatus Saccharibacteria bacterium | reverse complement strand
TTCAACATCTGGTGCGCCGGGCAAAGTCTAAAATTAATTCCCTTCTTTCCGAGTTCGGGCGGATTTCTGAAAAATTTTTCAGTATGATGCCACGACTTCCGATAATATACCGCCTCGCCATGTGGACAGAAAATAAGCCCGCCCCTTACAGGACCGAACTCTTCCATAGCATGACGCGATTTCTTGTCGCCTCCTGCATATTTCTCTTTGATGGCCAAATTTTTGGAGTGACGATATTTCATCTTACTGGGCTTTAGGCTTTAGCAAAATCGTGCTAGAGCCTAGCGCCTAACACCTAGTGCCTAGTTATAAAGATACCCCAAATACAAAACGTAGAAAAGTAGAAAAAGCAATCCCTGGCGACGCGTCCGCGACGACGCGCTAAACTGAGGCGCCTCTCCTAAGTAACCATTTACCAAGCTCGATCATCAAAATGTTGGCGAGGCCGACGCCCAAAACCCCCAAAACCCAAACGGGCGGTAGAAAAACCGTGCCGAAAACATCCTGAAGGGGCGGAACGTAAACCGCAAGAGCAGTTATAAGCAAACCAAAAAGGGAACCCGCCACCACGTAACGATTGGAAAAAGGATTATAGCTCAGTATGCTTCGCGACAAACTCCTGACGGAAAAAATCAAAAAGAGGGTGTAAGTCGCAAAGGAGGCGAAAATGAAGGTGCGTACGAGCTCTCCGGGAAGGCCCCGCCGCAAAAGAAGGAAATATAAAACAAAAAGAAGAATGGAGGTAAGAACGCCTATTAGAAAAATCAAAAACTTCATCTCGCGGTCGAAAAGATTTTTGGAGAGCCGGAGCGGCTTCTCCCCCAAACCGTCAATCCCCTTCTCAAAGGCAAGGGCCACCGCCGGAAGACTATCCGTAAGAAAGTTTACCAAAAGAATTTGCAGCGCGTTCAAAGGCAGCGCCACGCCCGCAATCAACGCCCCGCCGACGAGAAACAATTCGTCAAAGATGTTGGAGAGAAGATACACCACGACCTTGCGAATGTTATCCAAAACCCTTCTTCCCTCTTCAATCGCCGCAACCAAGGTCTCAAAATTGTCGTCCAGCAAAACGAGATCCGCCGCGCTTTTGGTGACATCGGTGCCCGAACCAACCGCGACACCGATATCGGCCTCGTGAAGCGAAGGCGCATCATTTACTCCGTCACCGGTTACGGCCACCACCTCGCCTTTTTCTTTATATAGCTTGGTTATATTTAATTTGTCCTCGGGAGTAACTCTCGCATATACCCGCACTTCATCGG
>CAYPFS010000017.1:934-5523 GCA_964410175.1 uncultured Candidatus Saccharibacteria bacterium | reverse complement strand
ATTTGATAGTTCTTCCTTGGAAAGAAATTTCAAATCCCCGCCGGTAAGAACCGCGCCCTTTCCGTCCACCAGTCCCAATTTGCGCGCCACTGCCTCTGCTGTTCCGCGATGATCCCCGGTTACGATAATAGTTTTTACTCCCGCCCGCGCCATCCGGCAAATGGCATCCGCAACCGCAGGCCGCAGGGGATCCCGAAAAGAAAGCAGACCGTCCAAAGAAAGACCTTCAAATTTTCTCTCCCGGGGTATTTTTAACTCGGAGCCCTTAAGCAGGCGCGACGCAACCCCAATCACCCGGTCTCCCGCTTCGGCACGGCGGTCAATCTCTGCTAAAATCTTTTTCCTCTCTTCTTCTTTAAGACCGGTGTAGGACAAAAGAATATCCGGCGCGCCCAAAAGAACCAACTTAGCGCTTTTCTCGTAAACCGAAATCGTCGCCGAGAATTTATACTCCGAGCTAAAGGGCAAGCGATCGAGGATCTCCACCTCCTTCTGAACCCGAGGATAGAGAATCCCCTCTTCTGCGGCCCCGCGCACGAGCGCCGTCTCAATGGCCTTTCCAAAAATTCGCCAGTGTTGGGGACTTTCCTCCGGATTCTCCACCGCCAAATCCAAATTCCCCAAGGCCTGGTACAGTATGTCTCTTTTACCAACCTCTTCCCTCAAGGAGAGAACCTCGGCAAGTTCCATTTTGGCCTGGGTGAGAGTTCCGGTTTTATCGGTAAGAATTAAGCTCGCCGACCCGAGAGTTTCTGCGGCAAGAAGCCGGCGCACCACTCCCCGGCGTTCGGCAAGCCGCTGAACCCCGATGGCCAAAATCACGGTAAGCGCTATCGGCAGGCCCTCCGGAACGGCTGACACCGCAATGGCCACCGAAATTAAAAACATCTCCAAAAGATTCCGATCAAAATAAATTCCCAAACCAAAAAGGAGCAGAATCAGCGTAATCAGACTCCCGCTTGACCAAGCCGTAAAACGGGCAATGGCGCGTTGAAGGGGTGTGGGCTCGTGGTCACCGGATGCGACCAGCGCCGCTATTTTCCCGAATTCCGTATTCGAACCGGTAGCGGTAATCACCGCCTCGGCCACACCCTCTACCGCCAGAGTCCCGCCAAAAACCATGGATTTTCTGTCTCCAAGATCGGTGGCCGCAGGCATTGGATTCGCATTTTTCTCCTCGGGCAAGGATTCTCCGGTAAGCACCGCTTCATTCACCCCAAAGTTGTTGGCAAAGATCACTCGGCCGTCGGCCGGCACCCGATCGCCTTGAGATATATGTATGATGTCTCCAGGCACAAGATCTACGGCGTCAATTTCGTACTCCCCGCCGGAACGGCGGACTCGGGCCCTCGAACGAACGTAGGTTTTAAGAAGCGCGAGCGCCGATTCGGCCTTGTTTTCCTGCCAAAACCCAAGCGCGGTGTTTAACGCCACCGCCGCGAAAATCACGCTAGCGTCGGTCCAGGCGCGTAAAAAAATCGTTATCGCGCCCGCGGCAATCAAAATTAAAATCAAGGGACTTGAGAGTTGACGAAGCAAAATCCGGAGCCGGGTAAGACGCTGTCCGTCTCGGATCAAGTTCGGACCAAAAATTTTTCGGCGATCCCGAACCTCTTCGGGGGAAAGTCCCTGGTCACTCGTAAGAAGAACCGCGTACGTCTCCCGAATACCCATAGACCAGAAAGGCCGGCGAATGGAGTCAAAAGTAATATTTTGTGACATAAATAAAGCATTAACTAACTATAGAGGCCGAACCTCTATAGTAAAAACGCGAGTTCGTAAACTACGCCCAAAACCATTATAACCAAAATCGCGCCCCTCCAAGCATAGTCGCTGAAATAAAAAGCCGCGTTCTCGTCCCGGCGCATCTTATAATGCGCGGCCAGGATTAACGCCGAATCAATACCGCCCGCAATCGCCCCTACCGCACTGATTACTAAAATGAAACTTTGGAAGCCGGTAAGATAAAGAAAAAACGGGACAAGGGCCGCCGCGGCCCAGGAAAAAAGACGCGACAGACCGAAGTCAAGCCGAAGCAGGGCCTGAAAGCTTCCGGAAAGAACAATATAGGAAGTGAAAACCGCCAGGAATCCTATGAGGCTCCCAAGATAAATGACCCCGTTTCCCGCAACGGCGCGAAGCCCGCTAATCGCTTCCTCGCTAGTACTCGGCCCCGAAACCCCCACCACCCCCAAAGCAAATAAAAAATAAAGCGCCGCCGGAATAAGCGAACCGATGACTATAGCCCTCCGCGTTCGAGTACGATCGCGGCCAAGCACGGTGATAAGGTCAGGAATCACCGTGCCTCCTGACAGAGCAAAAAGCAAAATTCCGTAAGGCAGAAAAATTTCCCGGAAGTTAAACCCGGAAAGATTTTCTATCTCTATTTTGGGAAAAAGAACCGCTGTTAAAAATATTATAAATAAAACCAGAGCCGAGGTAAGAATCCCGTTAATAAACGCTTCGCGCTTCAGGGAAAAAGCGGTGGCCGCGGCCCCCAAAACCGCCATTACCGCCGCAAAAAGAAGTTTTCCGCCGGGGGGCGCAAACGGGCCGGCGATATTCAACAAAAACCCCGCCCCCACCACAAGGTACGCAAGCAGCGCCCCTAAAATTCCGAAGACGGCGCTTGCCCAAGCAAGATAAAAAGCCCTTCTCCCAAGATATATACGGATGTAACCGGGCATACGATGAAGTTCCGCGGTTTTTAACGCGATTTCTCCGTAGAGAAGGTGCATTAGAAGAACTACGCCCGTGAGGATTACGAGTTCAAGGGTCCCCAGCCAAAAACCGGCCCTCACAAACGAAAACGGGATGCCGAACATCCCCACCCCTATAATCATTCCGGAGAGTATTAATACGGCTTCAATGAATCTGTTCAACGGGGCTTGACCCCGCACCTTTTGTGCTGCGAGGATTATGCGTTACAGTTCATAAAAGGTGCCGGGGTTGACCAAATCTATTTATAGGTTTATAATGTATGTATTCGTCTGATTAGGAGGGTGCATGAAGAAAAATAAGGACGATCGACTACCGCAGCTGCCGCGCGCTCCGATGCCGAGACAAACCGGCGGCTACCATAGGCCGCTAAAGGGCGGACGTTATAATCGCAACCGGGAAAAAGAAGAAACGCGACGCACCATCCGCGACGAAACCAGCTAGTCGGCTCCGATGTTCATTCGGAGCTATTTTTTATTGCCAAGCAAGCGAGCAAAGCCAAAACTCCGCTTCGCTCGATTTTCGGCTTTCGTGCGAGCGCAGGCGACAAAAGGTTTAATGCCTTTTATATAAAACGTCCCCCTCCTTTGCTTTTCCGACAAGCTTCAGGGCCACCTCGATTCCCGCCTTTGCGCTTGACACGCCCTCGTGTTCCAACTGCATGGACTCCACCGTCTGCTCAAAATCAGAAGCCTTGCCCTTGACGTGAATCGTATCGCCAACTTCCAAATCCGCGCTAAGCCGCACCACGCCTACTCCTATTTTGTCGTAATAATGTATAATTTTGCCGACCTCTTGTTCCATATGGTATAGTGTACCATAAAGTAGGCCCTAGGCTCTAGGCCTTAAGCTTTAGGTGCCAGAAATTGCTAGTGCCTAATGCCTAGAGCTTAGCGCCTAGAGCCTAACGTATGGTAAAAGAATCCGAATTTATACCCCAAACCGCCGAAGGGGTTTATCCCGAGCCTGTCGAAGGAAGGATGCCGCAAGAATCGCCATTAACAAGCGAGGGCATTTTATCGCATGAAAGAACCGTGTCTTTAGAGGGCAAAAAAATAAGGGTTGATTTTATTTACATCATACACACTCCAGAGTACGTCGCCGGAATTGCAGAAGCCGCAAGGGAGGCGGGGCTTGTTGCCATAGAATTTCTGGGGGCGAACGAACAGACTCGCCAGTACATACAAACGGCCCTAAACGCGATTACTCACAGCAAGGACGAGAATGCAATTGACGCGGCCATAAAATTACTCCGCCTCCTGCAAACTAACCCTGTGGTTATAGACATTATTAATGAGTGGCGCGGCACCAATAAAGAGATTGTACTGGTTGATTTATCCGAAGAGGAAGGAGAGATTTTTGGCCTAAATGCCGAGGAGGACTATATAGAACTGCAAAAAAGAGCTTATCAAGAATCACCCCAAGATCTTATAAATGCTCTGCCGCAAATACTGAAGACTCTCGCCAAGATCGACGAACTTAGGGAGTTAACAGTATTGAACCAGGTCAGAGAACTGGCGGGGGGGATCAAAATTTGGGGGGCTCGCAGAATGGCCGTTATTCAGGGCGCCACGCACACCCCCACCAGCCATATGCTCCAAAAAGAAGGAGCGTATGAAACCCGGACTAAATTTGTCCCAAAACTCCGCAGTCAGGCAATTCCGAGGAACCTCGCACTTGTGTTTACCCATCTGGGTGAAGGTATACGGAGAGTCCGTTTTGAAAGAGCGAGCGTTTTTTCGGAAGAGTTTCTTGAAAAAATCGCGCTGGAGATATACCTTGGCTCTACTGTGGCAAGACTGCGAATCTTCGCGCACGAAAAATTATACCTGGCAAGAAGACTGATTGAGGATCTCGGCGACCAGGAACGT
>CAYPFS010000017.1:0-924 GCA_964410175.1 uncultured Candidatus Saccharibacteria bacterium | reverse complement strand
GGAAGCAGTAGACATTTTATCGAAAATCAGAGTAGATCTTGGCGAAAAACCGATGGAACAAGATGAAAAAAGTTCCCTCATTAACGACTTTGTGCTGGACAAAATAGGCCTGTGGTTGGGTGATTTCCTAACCCAACGCTTCTCTAGGCCGCTCCCCGGATCAACCGAGGATTGGGAAAGTTTTATAAAACTGCTCGAGGAAAGATCCAGACGAAAAAACGAGACACGAGACACGTAACACGACCCTTAATTAGTCGTGTCGTGTCTCGTGATGCGTGTATCGTGAGTCGTGATCTTAAATTTCGACGACTTTTTCTTTTTTCACCAGTTCCAAAACTTTTTCCACAAGACGCTTGGGGTCGTCGTCAAAAACCACTTTGCCTAATCCCCGATGTCCTTCTTCGATTATTTTCCTAATCACGTCATCAGTCATCCATCCGGCGCTCGTCAAAACCCCGATGGGCTTATTATCCTCAAAGGCAATAGTGAACTCGTTAATCGTTCCTATTCTTCCGCAGGTAAACAATACCGCGTCGGAGGAACGGGTAAGTAACAGGTTTCTCCCCGCGTATCCGAAGCCCGTATAAATTATAACGTCGTGATAGTCGACCGGCAGCCGATACTTTTTTACATGCTCCAATTCCGAGGCGGCGGGCGAGAGTCCAATTACAAAACCCTCCGCGTCTTTTGCGCCGATGGCGGCCCAGAGCGGGGCGCCGGTGGTAGCGCCCGTAACCAAAACGGCTTTATGCAAAATCACCTGCCGGCCGAGTTCTTTGGTTTTATCCAAAGCATCCGGAGCGCAATGCCCGGTCTCCGCTGCGCCGGAAATGCAGATTTTGTATTTTAAATGGGTGTGGGGGGTTGGCTTCATCCCGTTAGTGACAGGTCGCGGTCGCATCACGACCTGCCGTTAAGTGTTAT
>CAYPFS010000016.1:15164-17159 GCA_964410175.1 uncultured Candidatus Saccharibacteria bacterium | reverse complement strand
CTGATCATTAGGAAATCCAGCAAACGCGGTGCTATAGCACCGCGTTTGCTGGATTGGCGATGTTCTGTTAAAAGCGTATTTTGGGATATTTGGTATAGCGATACTCTATATTCCCCACGAGCGGTTCAAACCCCGTGCCCGCGGATTTTTTCACGATCTCGCCCCGGTTATTTATGATGTAATTCAGCCCGCCGTTCGCGGCCTGCAGAAAATATCTGTCCGAACTTGCGGCGATAAATCGAAGCATGGCCTCGGACTGGGCCAAAAAAAGCGGATTTCCTTTGAAAATTGACAGGCTTGCCGTATTTACCAGAACTCCGGCTCCGGATCGGGAAAGTTCGTAATAAAGGGGCGGGGAAATGGCTCCGGAACAGATAAGTACGCCGTTTTCCTGTTTGCGCCCGTCGAGCTTCGGAGGCGGCGCGCTTCCGGCTTTTAGCTCGTGGGATTGGGCATACTGGTTTAGCCACTCGCGCGCCCCCCAGAGCCTCGCAAGCCACAGACCCCAGTAAGAAAGATACTCTCCTCCGGGTATAAGAAACTCTTTGTCGTTATAAGCCGCAAGCCCCACCCCGCTTTTTATGTGATATACGCGGCTTGGCGAGGGTTGGTTAAGCTCTACTTTGGCCGCGTCTATAAGGGTTAAAGATTTTCCGCCGGATATTTCCTGAAGCATGGAAACAACGTTTTCGTTCCAAGTATTGGTGACGAGCGACCCTTCCGGAAGAACGATGAGTTCAACTCCCGGGTTAGCGGATTTTATTCTTTTAACGTTTTCCCAATTGGTTTTGGCGCGCGTCAGGAAGGAGGCGGGGGTGAACTGAAACTCAGAAGGGAAATTGCTTTGAATGAGAGCGACTTGTTTGATTTTTGAGGGACTGGCTGTTTGGGGCCGGAAGTAGCCGGAGTAAAGACCGAAAGAAATTATTGCCACGATAATTACGGCGAGCAGCAGGGCGGATTTTTTTAAGGCCGGAGTGATTTCTTCCCCGAGCCAAGAGAGGAAAATATAGAAGAAAAAGACGCTTGGGATCGCGAGAATAAAAGTAAGTCCGTAAAGCCCAAACAGTTTTGATAAATTGAGCAGAGATCCGACGTGAATCGAGCCATACCCCAAAGCGCCGAAAGTCCAGTGCGGGCCAAGCAGCGATTCCTGACCCATCCACCAAATCCCAAAACCCCAAGCCCGCAGGTACTCGGTTAGGCTAAGAAGCGCGGGCGCAGCAAACCACCAGCTTTGAATAGGAATGAGTTTAAGAGCTAGGCCAAAAAATCCCGTAAACAATCCAAGAACGGCCGCCGAAGCCATCCAGACCGAAATCGCCACGGCCGAGCTTATAAAAGGATCCGAAATACCAGCCCAAGTAAGGGGAGCCGCAGATAAAAACCAGGAGATATGCGCGAGGAAAAAAATACTGCCCGCGGCCAAGGAACGCCACAAAGCCGTTTTGGGGGTTGAGGTTTTATAGACCAGTAAGAGCAGCGGTAAAATCGCAAATGGCAGACTAAGCCTTGCCGCGGCAAATCCGCTTGTGGAGATAAAAAGTAATAGCGCCGAGATTAAAATTAAAGACATGAATGGCTTTGGGCATTTACAATTGGTTGAGCTCCTTTTCCTCCAGGAAGCGTTGGCGTCCTGACATAAATGAATTCAACTTTGGCGAGTTGGGTTTTACTTCGACAAAGATACGCTCCGTAAGCGTTGAAGTTCTCAGGCGCGCCGTAGCGCGTCACGGAAAAAGCGTATTTCATCCACCGCGAATTTTTAAATCCTTTTGTCAATTCCATAGTTTTCCCGTTTTTCGACAACCCAAGAATAATTAATTCTTCGCTCTCGCGGGGCGGAGAGGGAGCAAACCTATCCCACCTTTGTTCAAGGCCCAAGATAAAGGCTGGCAGGCGCAGTTTTGGAGGAATGGCGAATTTCGACTGGGGAAGTTCCCCCAAGTTCCAGAAAAAAATATAAACAATGAAGAAGGTAATTAGTGGTAATCG
>CAYPFS010000016.1:0-15154 GCA_964410175.1 uncultured Candidatus Saccharibacteria bacterium | reverse complement strand
GGGAGCGGGGGGTTGGGGGTTCCCGCGTCGGGTATAGTCCGAGCATGGCCACCGCGCCGACCAGGGGCCAGAAGCCGATTTTAAGCGCCGCGCCGAAACCAAGGTGCATGGCAACAAAAAGGAGTACTGCCGTTTTTCGCAGCTGCCGATTAAAAATTGGCGAAAACAGCAGGATGGGCCCCAAAACCTCAAACCAGACCACGGTGTAGGTTAGGGCCGTAAGCAGCGCGGGGAAATTAAGCAGCCATCTTCCTAAAGAAGTTGCCAGGTGGCTTGCGCTGAGCGCATAGTAAACCGCGCTCCCGTCTCCCCATTCCGCGCCGGTTTTAAAAAGAGCCGCAGACCAATAAATAAGCGCGATCTGCAGCAAATAGGCGATTGTTGCCGTAGAGAAAAATCCGTTTCCTGCTTCCATCCGCGCTCCCCTACTGTCCCAAGAATACTTCTTTCCCCAGGGCAGGAAAATGCCCCACAAGAGTATAAGACGAAGCAAGTAGTCAGCCCCGTAAAGGACGGTCGGGTTTCTGGTATGGACGGACATAAGCAAAATCCAAGAGAGCAGGGTGGCGATTCTGGTTTTGAATCCCAGGAGGAGCGTCACAGCCAGAATAGCGGCAAGTATGAAAAGAAGCGTTTGAAATTGCCAGGCCCCGCTTAAAAGATGAGGAGACCACCATTGGTAGTAATAAATGTCGGCGGAGCGGGCGTAGAGGTTAAAAAGTTCTCCGCGGGGAAGAATTCCTTGGTCCGAATAGTGGGCCAATAAATCCGAGCTTCGATGGAGTAAATCGGCGAGAATAATAAGAGCAGTCCCGATCCGCATGACGGCTAATGCCTCCAGATTAAAAACAAAAGGGTTTTGTAAACTCATCCCGTTAGAGATTTATGGCCCGATTTAGTTTTTACTAAATTCTGTAAACAACTTTTCACGATTAAGTTGGTGTAAAGAAGCGGCTACATCTTTAACGGGATTATTTTAAACCAGTCTTCTGGGGAAAGCTCTTCCGGTCTTTTGGTATCGTACGCCGGAGGTAGAGCAACCATTTTTCCTATCGAATGACGCAGCATTTTTCGTTTTTGCGAAAAAGCGCGGCGGGCGATTTCCCAAAATTTTTCCGGCGGATGCGAGTCTTGGATATGTGATATTTTAATTATGGCCGACTCAACCTCCGGCGGCGGCGAGAAGCACTCTTTGGGGACCGTTTTTATGATCCGGGGCGTTCCAAAGGCCTGCACCGCAAGAGCGAGGAGGTTCATTCCGGGAGGTTTGGCCGCAATTCTTTCCGCGACCTCTTTTTGGATGGTTAGCACAACAAGTTGCGGCTTCGGCTCTTTTTCAAGAAGCAGCCGCAGGAGTCTTGAGGTGAGGTAATAGGGAATATTCGCCACCACCTTGTAACCCGCAGTATGCAGTTTGTAGATAGGGGCGGGCTTTTCTAAAAACTTTAAGACATCTCCTTCGATTATCTCAACGTTAGGATGTTTTTCTGCCACACGATACAGGTTTTGTGCTACCAGATTGCGGTCTTTTTCCACCGCAATCACGCGTCCGGCGCGTTCAGCGAGGGCCCTAGTTAAAATGCCTGTTCCCGGGCCGACCTCAAGCACCGTATCGTCAGCTTTCAGCTGAGCGGCCTTAACCAGGGTTGAGATAACCCAGCGGCAGCGTAAAAAATGTTGTCCGAGGAGACGTTGGCGCCTCATAATGTTGTTAGCGCTCCATCCTCAAATTCAGCAAGCGCTCCGGGATTTCGGATAGAAAGCGCGATGGCGGATTCGTTTCTTGCGATCCAAACCTGGTTCGTTGAAGCGCGAAGGATAAAAATATCTTTTCTTTGGCTCGAGTAAGCCCTACATAACAGAGCCTGCGTTCCTCCTCAAGTTCGTTGGGGTTTAAAAGCGAACGGGAGTGGGGTAAAATACCTTCTTCCAAACCCATGATAAAAATAATCGGAAATTCAAGGCCTTTAGCCGCATGTAGAGTCATTAAGTTAACCACGTTTTGCCCTTCCTGCCCCGTACCGTGCTTGCTCTGGTACGGGGTTTCTATTTCGTCCGCTTCGGACATCAGGGCGGCGTCTTCGAGCAATTTCTCAAGGCCGCGCGGCGGCTCAAGGTCGTCGTAGCGCGCGCCCAGGCTTAACAACTCCTTGATGTTTTCCCACCGCTCATCGGCGTTGGTCGAAGCATCATCCAGATACTCGCGATAGTCGATTTTTTTAAGGAGATACTTTAGAAAATCAGCGGCTTTACGATTTTTAATTTCAAGACCCAGATCGCGTATCAGGTCGTCGAATCGCCGGAGGGCTGACCTGCTCCGTGCCGTGACAAAATTTCCGGTATGGGGTTTATCCGCGGCCGCGCCAGACCCGGAAAGATAGGCAAGGAGGGCCCGTTTCCCAATGCCGCGACTGGGCACGTTGATAATTCTTTTGAGCGACACCAGGTCAGCAGGGTTAAGGACAAAACGAATATAGGCGAGAACATCTTTTATTTCTTTTCTTTGATAAAAGCGAGTGCCTCCGATAATTTTATAGGGTAAGTTATTTTCCACCAAGGCTTCCTCGACGGCTCTTGATTGCGCATTTGTCCGATACAAGATTGCCATGTCCCTTAATAAGTAGCCGTTATCGAGCAGTACCCGCATCTCATTTAGCACCGAGCGAGCTTCTTCGCGCTCATCTCTTGCGGCTATCACCGTTATAGGATCCCCGCCTTTATTTTGAGTCCATAATCTTTTTTTCTTCTGCAGCCGGTTCTTGGAAATTACGCCGTTTGAGGCATCCAGAATGATTTGGGTGGAACGGTAATTTTGATCCAAGATTATTATTTTCGCTTCGGGAAAGTCTTTTTCAAAATTAAAGATATTGCGGTAATCCGCGTTTCTCCATCCATAAATTGAATTGTGCACAACAATGCCGTTTGCGATATAATTGTGCACTTTGTCAACATCCAGGTCGTATACGCTCCCTTCATAAGGTACCCGAGCGACTTCTTGCACCTCGTCCTCTATAACGGAACCATCATTATTGTATGCTGCGGTAATGATATATTTTTTTATGTGTGATGCTGGTTGGAAATAGAGCCGTTTTCCGTCAACAAGGCCAGCAGTCTTTACCACTTCTAACTCGGTACCTACATGCTTTTGGAACTTTTCTGCGAGTCCGGCAATATATCCATAGTCTAAATTGGTAAGTTCGGTTCTCCAGGTACCCAGCTTGCCTTTGCGCGTGCGATATCCCAATGCCTCAATCTGTGATTTTAGTTTTTTGTCCCGTGTATTTAACGCCACGCGGCTTAAACACCACGGGTGTAGCCGACTACGGTATTTATTGTCAAACATGGCCACGCGCATACGCAACCTTCGTACGCCGCCTCTTACCGTTCCTTGGGGGCGCCAATGCGGGAATTCAAAGGAAAGCTGAAGATCTTGCATCAGTTTCTCGGCCCTCTTTCGCGTATCTATGGCTGTATAGAGCTTATTGATTTGTTTTTGTCGGAGTTTCATACCGCGCCCACCGGTATTAAAGACAACCGTGGGGATTCCGTAGTAAAACGAGAAAAAGAATTCCCAGTAAAGAGCTTCACTATGCGACGAGAGCACCTTCAATATCCACATCTGGTCCGCTTTTTCTTGGCTAGTTCTAACGCGAAGTCCATTTTCCACCTCTCCCCTCCGGGGGTGACGGGCGCCCCGAGCTGTCCCGATACGAAACCCCCTATCGCGCCTGTACATCAGATAGACATAGTGGACATCTTCCCTTAGCGGCAGGCGTCCGAACAGGATATGGTTTGGCGTGATTAAGATGTTTGCGCCCAGCTTTGTCTTAATTTCCATCAGCGACCCACTGTAGAAGAACTTCCTTACCCGACTGATCCTGGCTTTAGTCGTGCGGCCGCTTCCCGCGGCAACTATGATTTCTTCGTTGGGCTTGAGGGTATCAATCCGTTTGAGGCCATTCGGGGTAAGTATTTTCGTACTTGGCGGCAGACATTGCGCGTCATCCCCCACCACCGCAATATTTCTGAATTTTTTGGCGAGCGCGGCAATCAACCGGTACTGCGAAGTTGAGGTATCCTGCCATTCGTCCACGTTTATGTAGCGGAATTGATCCTCGTAGGATTCAAGGACCCTTGGATGGTTTTCAAAAAGAACGCAGGTATTCATTATAAGATCATCAAAATCCATGGCATTGGAATCTTTGAGACGTTTTTGGTATGCGGCATAGATCGAGGATACGGTTTTGGGAAAAAGGTTCCTGCCGCTTCCCGCGGCGTATTCCCCAGGAGACATAAGCTCGTTCTTTAGTTTGGAAATGAAGCTCAACACCGCCCCCGGCGCAAATTGCTTGGGGTTTATTTCAAGTTCTTTCATAACCTCTTTTATAAGGGAGAGCGAATCATCCTCGTCAAAAATCGTAAACCGCGGTAGATATCCGATTTTAGAAGCATGGGCTCGCAGTATTTTTACGCAAAGAGAGTGAAAGGTGCCGATAAAACCGGTAACTGGTAACCCCGCACCAGAATCTTCGGCACGGTACGGGGCAGGCTGATTACCAACTAACGCGCTGATGCGCGTTTTCATCTCTCCCGCCGCCTTATTCGTGAACGTGACGGCCAAAATATTTTCCGGCCGAACGCCCTTTTTAATAAGATGGGCAACCCGATGGGTTAGGGCTCTGGTTTTCCCGCTGCCGGGGCCTGCCAAAATTAAAACCGGGCCCTCGGTTGCAAGAACCGCCTCGCGCTGTTTCGGGTTTAAGTTTTTCAATAAATCATCCATGTGGATAACCGGACTTGACCGACTGCCTTGGGGGGGGTTACACTGGCTAGGTAGCGATAAAACGCTGTTTTTTGTTGATATAAGTAGCGTAGATAAGCCATTTTCAATTTCTATTAGAACTTTTTCTCCCGAATTCAAACCGCCCCCGGGCGGATCGTCAAAATCCAGCTTATCTAAACCATTTTCGGCCAATGGTTTGATTATTTTTGCCGTTCTTGCGCCTTTTTTAGCGCTCGCCTTCGGTTTTCCACAGCCGGTTCAGGCTGGCCTTTTTTCTTGGATTTCCAAGGTTTTTTCCGGAGACGCGGCAGCAGCCATCCAACAGGAATCCTTAGCCTCGGTTTCCAGCGCCATGCCGTTTTTGGGGAGCGCGTCAGTGACAGGTCCAGCCGGCACC
This sequence comes from uncultured Candidatus Saccharibacteria bacterium, assembly GCA_964410175.1. Lineage (GTDB taxonomy): Bacteria > Patescibacteriota > Minisyncoccia > Sungbacterales > HO2-52-23 > CAYPFS01. Next base: position 9,974 of record CAYPFS010000016.1, on the reverse strand, counting down.
GGAGGTCCGGTCTCCTCAATCGAGACTCCCTTTCCGACCACCCAAGAGAGCACTCTGGTGGCTCCTCGCAATCCTTTGGGTACTTTGGTTGACTCGTACTACGACAGGATCCTTGTCTATACCGTCGAGCCCGGCGACACGCCCGGCGCGATCGCCGAGCAATTCGGAATCTCTTTAAACACCCTTCTTTGGGCAAACAACATTCAAAATCCCAATCTTATCCGATTGGGCGACGAGCTTATTATCTTGCCCATCACCGGGGTAAAACATGAGGTAAAGAAGGGAGATACGATAGAGCTGATAGCCAAAAAATATAGGGCCGACAGCTTTGATATCATGGCTTTTAACGGCCTCGCGCTCGATGGAAACCTTGAAGTAGGAGCCACCATTATAATACCGGATGGAGAGATTGCCTCTCCATCTTATCGGCCCTCTGCTTCTGCGAAGGTTAGTTCTTCTGTCCTGCCGGCTATTGAAGGTTTCTTGCGGCCAATCATAGGAGGCAGGAGATCCCGGGGCCTGCATGGATATAACGGTGTGGATCTTGCTCAATCCTGCGGAAGTCCGGTGCTGGCTTCGGCCGGGGGTACCATAATCATTGCACGACACTCGGGCTGGAATGGCGGCTACGGGAAATATCTTGTTATTTCTCATCCAAATGGAACCCAAACTCTCTATGCCCACCTCTCCGCAATTTTGGGAAGCGCAGGGCAATCTATTGCTCCAGGATCTCAAGTGGCGACCGTCGGATCTACTGGAAATTCAACCGGTTGTCATCTTCATTTTGAAGTCAGGGGAGCTAAAAATCCGTTTTAATGTCCGTAGGCCCCAAGCGCTAGGCATTAGGCTCTAGTAATTTCTGGTACCTAAAGAAGCCTAAAGCCTAAAGCCTAAAGCCTAAAGCTAGGGGCCTAGTTTAGAACTCGGCTTTGGGCCGGTACCGTAGTGCCTCCGAGATGTGGTTTGTTTCAATATTCTCCGATCCGGCAAGGTCGGCGATGGTGCGGCCGATTTTTAGCAGACGGTGGTAGGATCTCGCAGTCAGTTGGTATTTCTCATGGGCGGATTTCAGGATCGGACGAAGGTTGTCCTCGATTTTCACAAATTTTTTAATTTCCCTTAGTCCCATCTCGGCATTGGTATGGATGGCAAGCCCCCGGAAGCGCCGCGCTTGAACCTCCCGCGCGCCCAAAACCCTTTTAGCCACCTCTTTCGAGGATTCTCCCGCGCCGCCTTCCAGTTTTTCGAATTCCACTGCCGGCAGTTCGATGTGAAGATCTATCCGGTCAAGCATGGGCCCGGATATTTTTTTCTTGTAGCGCGTTACTGCGCCGGGAGAACAAACGCAGTCTTTTATGGGATTCCCGAAGTTTCCGCAGGGGCAGGGGTTCATGGCGGCAACCAGAAGAAAGTTTGCCGGGAAGGTCTCTATTCCGGCGCTTCGCGCCACAGTAATAGTTCCTTCCTCAAGGGGCTGGCGCAGAGCTTCAATTACCCGGCGGTCAAACTCGGGGAATTCATCAAGGAAAAGTACCCCGCGGTGCGCAAGGGTAATTTCTCCCGGCCGCGGCTGGGAACCTCCGCCCACCACCGAAGTATGGGAGGCGGTGTGATGCGGATTGCGGAAGGGGCGTGAGGTTATAAAAGGTCTTGAGTCGTTCAGCATTCCGCTCACGCTGTAAATTTTAGTGACTTCGAGGGCCTCCGAAAAAGTAAGGGGCGGGAGAATTGAAGGAAGGGCTTGAGCCAGGAGGGTTTTCCCGGCGCCCGGGGGACCATGCATTAAAACGTTGTGACCTCCGGCAGCCGCGATCTCAAGAGCCCTTTTGGCCCCTTCCTGCCCTTTGATATCTTCTAAGTCCAGAGCCTCCGGCATCTTTTCTCCAAATTCTGTCCGCGGCAGGGGTTTTATTTCTTTTCTTCCCGCAAGGTACTCTACGGCTTCGCCGAGACTTCCTACCTCTCGAACTTCGATTCCTTCCATCAAGGCCGCTTCGGCCCCGTTGCCCGGAGGAAGTATGATTTCCCGGAATCCTGCAAGGCGCGCGGCGGTTGTTATCGGTAAAACCCCCGAGATTCTTCTTAAACTGCCGTCAAGCCCCAGTTCTCCCAGGAAAATTTTATCCTGCGGGCTGAAAGAGATTTGACCAGAGGCGAGCAAATAACCTAGGGCAATGGGTAAATCAAACGCCGGCCCCTCTTTTTTGATGTCGGCCGGCGCAAGGTTCACGATTACTCTTTGGGATTTTTTATGCGGCGCGAGCGCCCCGAGGTTCTTTATCGCCGCTCCGATTCTTTCGCGCGATTCCTGCACCTCCTTATCGGCCAGGCCCACGATTGAAAAAATGTGAAGTCCCGGAGAGATGTCCACTTCAATAGAGATGGGCCGCGCATCTAGCCCCACAATTTGTGCGGAATGAATGGTGACGGGCATATCACGATACACGATACACGATACACGATACACGATACACGTAACACGATGCACGATAAATTTTGTAAGTCGTATTACGCGTTACGTGCCTCGTGTTCTATACAAAATTCCGCTGCTGGATTCGCCCTCAGTCTTTCAATCGCTATTTCTTTTCTACACTGCAGGCAAAGGCCATAGGTTCCTTTGTCTACCCGTTCGGTGGCCCGGTTTATGGCAAGCAGCCGCGATTCCAAACTGTGTTCGGATTCAAGTCTCACCTCGTACTCCTCGACCTCGTCCGCCTCTTCCTCGAGCGAAGCATGTGAGCCGTATTCTCCCTTTTCGAACTGCGGGAATCGGGCATCCCAGTCGCCCTTTAGGTTCGGGTCTTGGCGGGCAATATTTTTAAGTTCCGTCACGACCCGGTCGCGTTCTTTCTCAAGCGCGGTTTTAAGTTCTTGAAGAATAGATTTTTCCACGATAGAACCAATGTATTATCTTTATTTTGGGGTGTCAATCCCGGCCCGCCGCTCCGCAGCGGAAAACCCAAATTTCAAAATCCAAATCTCAAAACAATTTATAAATTAAAATTTTATAAATTATAAACTTGTCTTGGATTTTGTGTCCCGATTCCGCTTTCAGCGGAATTGAGGATCCTCGACTTCCTTATCAGTTTATTTAATGTGAGTCGGGGCTTTGTGCTTTGGATTTCTCGATGCAAAGCGGCGGGGTTCTATTGATCAAATAGGCGATCTATTATTTCCTCGGCGGATTCTTTGCTTGCGGTAATGACTAAAACGTTTCGCGCCGGGAAAACAAAGTAACCGATACCCATGTCTTTTTCCTCCGAGAGCTTGATGTAACGCCAGTCAATATTGCGATAAGTGCGGTCTTCAAAGGGCGCCGTCACCCTGACCTCGGCTTCTCCCAAAAGAATCCGGCTAAGGTCCGGGATAATAGTTCTTTCCCAGGAGAGCATACTGGCAAGGGTTCGGTTGGGTTCCTTGGCGCGTAGAGCAAGCCCCAAATGCGGAGCATTTGACCTGGCATAGACAAAAACCATGAGCGTGGGCTCAACCGAACGAAGAAGGCCCTCGGGCGGTTTTGAGCCGTAAAACTCAAAAAAATCTTCCAGCGCGGCAAATCGTTCCTGCGGCCCGTCCCGAATTTTAATTATGACTCTTTTAATAATCCCCTCTCTTTCGGGTTCCCTTACGGCATCTTTCATGAGGCGTAGGAAAGTGGTTCGGTCTCCCGCCTTTATGCTGACGGTTCTGGCTGCTTCTACGGCAAAGTATGGAGCCGAGGGAACAAGCTTGGCCGGGGTTTCCGGCTCCGCGACTCTTCCGTAAAAGACCCACCAGAGAATCCCTAAAAGGCCGGCCGCAGACAGAAACAGCGCAGAGGTTATCCAATATGCGCGTTTCCGGGAAATTCCTTTCTTTTCTTCTTGAGTCGGCGGTTGATCGAGCTCCTGACTGACGATCTTAATCAGGGAGGGCTTCGCGGTCTTCAAAAATTCCTGGATATCCGACTCCATGGTGCGGATGGCGGGCTTCGCGCCAGAGCCTCCGGCACGGTACGGGGCAGGTTTTTGGTCTTCCTTCGGGAGATCTCCCGTAGGGAGAGATTGTGTCCCGACTTTGTCGAGTCCTGACTCTGTCGAGGATCCTCGAGGGAATCGGGAGACTCTCGACTCTGTCGGAGGATTTTCTTGGTCGGCCATTTTAGCGGCGTCCGGGTCGCCTTCCGCCTCTTGGCGCTCGAGGTGTTCTTGGCATTCTTGCCCTTTCCTCCCTTCCTCTTTCGTAATCCATCTTCGAGTAGCGGTCCGGAACGTCTTTTAATGAAAGATTAATCCTTCCTTGCTCATCAATGTTTTTTACTTTTACCGGAATAACATCCCCTAACTTTACTATATCAGTCACCCGTTCCACATGCCATGGCGCAAGTTCGGAAATGTGAACCAAGCCGTCCTGCCGCGGACCGATTTCAACCATGGCCCCAAAATCAAGAATCCGGGTCACCTTTCCTTCGAGCAACTCCCCTGGTTTGATTTCTCGCGTAATTTGTTTGACAAGCCCCAGGGCTTTTTTCATGCCATCCTCGGTGTCTGAGGTAACATAAACGGAACCGTCGTCTTCAATATCAATCTGTACTCCGGTTTGGGCAATGATTTCGTTTATCACTTTTCCTCCCGGGCCAATCAACGCTCCTATTTTCTCGGGGTTGATGTGAAGAATGGTGATCCGCGGCGCCCAGGGCGAAAGCTCAGCCCGCGCTTCCGGTAAAGTCGCCTCCATCACGTCAAGAATTTGCATACGACAGGGGCGCGCTTGAGTGAGGATACCTTGCACCATTTCGATGGTCAGGCCGTCAATTTTAACATCCAATTGTACTGCGGTTATGCCATCCCGCGTGCCGGCGACTTTGAAATCCATGTCTCCGTAGTGGTCTTCGGGTCCCTGAAGATCGGTAAGTACTCTATATTTTGTTTGCCCCGCGCTCTGGTTTGGAGAACTTTCCATCATAAGCCCCATGGCGGCTCCGGCCACGTGTTTTTTAATGGGAACTCCGGCATCCGCGAGAGCGAGTGAGGAGCCGCAAACCGAAGCCATGGAAGTTGAGCCGTTGGAAGAAAGGGCCTCTGAAACTATGCGGATGGTGTAGGGAAATTCTTCTTTAGGCGGCAGGAGGGGCAGAATGGCTTTTCCGGCGAGCGCTCCATGTCCTATTTCCCGCCTTCCGGGACCGCGCATCGGTTTTGTCTCGCCCGTCGAATAGGGTGGAAAATTATAATGGTGGAGAAAGTGCTTTTTGGTGCGAATTTCCATTCCTTCAACGATTTGCTGGTCTCCGGGCGCGCCCAGTGTCAGGGTTGATAAAACATGGGTTTCCCCGCGCATAAAAAGGCCCGAGCCGTGGACCCTGGGGAGAACTCCGGCCTTGGCTTCCAGGGGCCTTACTTCATCCAATCTTCTTCCGTCCGGCCGCTCGCCCTTTTCAATAATACGGCGGTGCAGGATTTTATTTATTTCTTCGTCAAAGGCGAAGTTAGCCGAGTTTTTTTGAAAAGTTTCCTCGAGTTCCGTTTCTGCCGAAGCGAGCCACTCTTGTCTGAGGATCTCAAGCGCCTCGTTTCTCAAGGCCTTTTCTTTTTGGTAGATGGCTTCCTCGATTCTCGAAGAAAACCCGCCTTTTAGGAGTTTTTCGAGTTCCGGCGGAACCTCAAAGAGGGTAATGCTTCTTTTGGCTCTGCCCTCTTCGTCCACGATCTTTTCCTGGAAAGAAACCAGCTCTTTTACGAAGTCAAATCCCCACAAAACGGCCTTGGCAAACTCTTCTTCGCCGAGCTCCTTGGCTGAAGCCTCGAGCATATTGATTCTTTCTTTTGTTCCGGCTACCACAAGATCCAAGTTCGCACCTTCGCGTTCGGGGTAAAGGGGATTTAAAACCCGGTTTCCGTCTTTCAACCCCACTCTTACTCCGGCAACGGGCCCATCCCAAGGAATGTCGGAGAGCGCGAGCGCCAGGGACGCTGCGATGAGTGCCGGAATGTCAGGATCGTTCTGGTCATCAATCGAGAGCGTGGTAACTACCACCTGGACCTCGTTTCTCATACGCATATCGAATCGCGGCCGGATCGCGCGGTCAATCAGACGATCCACTAAAATCGCCTCCTCCGAGGGCCGGGTTTCGCGTTTGATAAAACGCGATCCTAAAATTTTACCGGCGGCGTAGAACCGCTCTTCGTAGTCCACCGTCAGCGGAAAAAAATCCAGGCCCTCGCGCTCGGGGCCCATAACCGCGGTGGCCAGCACCGTGGTGTCGCCGAGTCTAACTAAAACCGAGCCGGAAGCCTGCTCGGCCCAGTTGTTGATTTCGATATTAAAAGTTTTTCCTTCTATAGAGTGCGAATACGTTTTAGTATTCACGATATTTGCGGCGCCGAGATTGCGCGGGAAGAGAATACATCACTCATTTCTGGCCGTAAGAGCATTTCTTATTACCAGAGATGAATGATGCGACGAAACACCTTTCTTCTTCCGGCGTTTCCCTCGGCGCGCTATTATGAGGTCATCTAAAAGCTCTTTATTCTGCTGCAATTACAGAATTTCCGCTGCGGCTTCGTCCGTCCTCGTCGTCGTCCCGATGGACATCGGGACGTCTTCCTCGTCCGTCCTTGCCTCGCTGGAAATTCTGTAATTTCGTTACGAAACAGAGTTTTTAGACGGCCTCTACCTAATTCTCATAAGATATTTTTTAGGATCAGAACCCAGGTCCAGAAAGTCATCCGCCGCCTCTTTTAGTTTTTGTGAAGCTGTACGGTCAAAGGCCGCTATTTCTACTCGTCTGCCCCGGCCCTTAAGGTAGTCCATAAGCGGTAGGAAATCTCCGTCTCCGGAAACAATAACCACGGTATCTACAATGTCTGCCGTGCGGACCGCGTCAACGGCGAGCCCCACATCCCAATCGGCCTTTTTTGCTCCGCCGAAAAATTCCTGCAGATCTTTTACGCGGGTTTCGATCCCCGCCTTTTCGAGAGCCTCAAAAAACGTTTTTTCCTCTCCGGTCTTGGTGCGTACTACGTAGGCAAAAGAACGGATTAATTTTCGCCCCCCCACCGCGGATTTTACCACCTCTTTAAAGTTCACCCGCGCGCCGAAAAGGTTTTTGGCCGAGTGATACATGTTCTGTACGTCAATGAATACGGCTACTCTCTGCTCTTTATGTTTTGCTTCATTCACAGTTTGGCTACGAAATACGAAATTTATACGAAATTACGAAACCGGTTTCGTATTTCTGTAATTTCGTAGCGGTTCGTATTTTGCAACGCTACCGTTTTAACCCAAGTTTCTTCACTACGCTGTTATATTTCCTCACGTTTGTTTCTTTCAGGTAATCGAGAAGTTTTTTCCGCCGCGCCACCATCCCTAAAAGCCCCCGGCGCGAGTGAACGTCTTTGGGGTGGTTTTTCAGGTGGCCGGTAAGGCGCCCGATTTCTTCCGAAAGCACCGCGATCTGTACCTCGCTCGATCCGGTGTCTTTGGCGTGGACCCTGAATTTTTCTATGATTTTTACTTTTTCTTTGGTAGGTAAAGCCATTTTAGGAGAATAAAATTCGAATCCTAGTCTCCTACAGCATAGCATGCCAAATGGGTTTTGGCAAATTTAAAACCCCATCACCAATTTTGCGGGATGGTTCCGGGCGAGCCGCTTCGCCCATAGCGGGATGTGCCTATTCGGCACGCGCGGCTCGCATTTGCATACCGGCCGTCATCTATCAATAACTCAACTCCATTTTCTATCGCAAAATTGGTGATGGGGTTATTTATTCGTTGCCAAATTTTCTTCCCCCGCTTTCGGCGGGATCGAAGATTTAGACGAATAAAAATAAATCCCCGCTAGCGGGGATTAGATTCTATAAATGTATATTCAGGGGTATATTCCGGAAACTCGGGAGGCGGGCCGAGGATATTTCTCTCGTATATCCTTGCGAATATTTCTTTTACCGCCGGCAGGGCGGTTCTCGAGCCGGTTTCTCCCTCGCCAAGTTCTAAGTTATCGTCAAAGTTTATCCATGCGCCCACTGTAATTCCTTCGAAGCCGTAGGTGAAGCCGATGAAAAGCGCATTTCGGAATTCGTCCACCGTACCGGTTTTCCCGGCGATTGGTACGGGGAAATTTTCAAGGGTAAGCGAGTAGGCAGTTCCACCGGGCGCGGTTACGACCTTTCGCAGACAATGCCTGATCATGGCAAGCGCTTCCGGGGCTATCTCGGAAATTTTTCTATCTTCGCTCTTGTCCAACACGACACCTCCGCTCCTATCAGTGATTTTCCGGACAATATACGGTTTGGCTGATATGCCCGAAGCTATTTCACGATAGGCATTAGTAAGCTCTTTTAAGGTCATCTCCGAAGCTCCGAGAGCCGAGGTTGGATAGTAAACCGTTCTGCCCAAGTGATCAACGGCGGTGTGGAATGGACTTTTTATACCCAGAAGCCGTGCGGTATCGATCACATGCTTCATGCCGCTGTTCTCAAAGTATCCGTAGCCGAGAATATCTTTGGTCAGTCTAACTGTCGGGGCGTTGCGGGAGCGATAGAGCGCCTCACAGGGGCTCATGTCGCCAAGGAATCTGCGGTCGTAGTTGTCTACGGGGTGTATCCGTCCGTTTCCCATATCAATTCCTATCGGGGAGTCGAAGTTTGCTATGATCTTATTTAGATCGCGGCCCTGCCTGGAGGCCGTCAGGTAGACAAAGGGCTTGAAGGCCGAACCGACTTGTCTGGCTTGATTTACCCTATTGAGCTCTCCGGGAAGATAAATCTTTTCTCCGTAAACTTTTCGCCCGCCGACTATAGCTAAAATTGCAGCATCTCCATTCTTTAAGACAATAGCCGAACACTGGATTTTGTCCTTGTGTTCCGGATATCTTTTTCCATACTCGAGAATGACGTTCTCGCAAGCATCCTGGGATATCCCTTGAATCTCGGCGTTAACTGTTGTATGGGTCTGTACGTCGCCGTTGTACACCTCGTTTGGGGCGACATTCTTTTGGCGGATCTCGCTAAAAGTTTCGGTAACCACCGTGGGGTACTCGGTTGAATTTCGTACGTCTCGGGTGGGGATCGGAATTTCCCTTTCCTTGAATTGAGCGGCTTCTTTTTCGGAAAGATAGCCATTTTCATCCATCAGGTCGAGTACGGCATTCCGCCGGTTGATCTGTCTCAAGACGGCGAAGCTCAAATTATCCTTTTGCTGATTGATTGTCGGAGCGTAGCCGGAAGGACTTTTGATGACTCCGGCAATGAAGGCCGCCTTGTCGGCATCTTTGAAATCGAAAGTATTCACGTCCCTTCCGAAATAGAATACGGCAGCCGCTTTTATTCCGTACACATAGCGGAGGTTAGCGGAGCTTAAATATCTTGCCAGGATTTCTTCTTTGGCTCTTTGCTTAGAACCAAAATGTTCCGATTTGCGGAATTTCTCTTCAACCCAAATGGCCAACCTTAATTCCTCTGCCTTCTTAAGGAATTTTTCGGAAATAAAACCCCACCACCCCTCTTGTAACGAGTCAACGGTATTACGGATGTGATCTCTATAGTAGAGTCCAACCAACTGGTCGGTTATGGTAGATGCGCCTTGTTGGGTGACAAGCGTGATTTTTCTTTGCCGGAGCCAGGTCTCGACCGAACTCGTGATATTTTCCCCCGCCGCTCTTACCAGAAAGGCGTACCAATCCACCCCGTTGTGTCGGTAGAAATCTCTATCCTCTGCGGAGAGGACTGCCTGTTTAATTATTGGAGTAATTTCTTCCGGCCGGACTATCCAGCGGAATTCGTTTGCCAGATTAATAATGGGCCTTTCCCTCTCGTCGTAGATGGTTCCGATGACTGGCGGTTCGAATTTTATAAGAACATTGATGTCCGGGAGATTTCCGCGGTTGTACAGGACATAGTAAAGGAAAAGTCCAAAGGGAATGATTGCGGCAAGGACCCCTACCAATATTCCGAGCACCAGAGTCAAGAAAACTCCTTTAACCGTCTTTCTAAACC
>CAYPFS010000015.1:15189-17516 GCA_964410175.1 uncultured Candidatus Saccharibacteria bacterium | reverse complement strand
ATGACCCATCGATTCCATCCCTATGCATTTAGATTAGGAATCTTAAAACCGTGGAAATCACGCTGGTTTAGCGCTAAAAAGTTTTCGAGGAATCTCCGTGAGGATACGCTGCTTCGCGAGTGGCTTTTAAAGCATCTGCGCCAGAGCCATATTAGAGATATCGAGATTGAGCGTTCGCCCAACACCCTCCACGTTATTGTTAAAACTTCCCGGCCCGGATTTCTTATAGGTCGGGGAGGGGAGGGCGCGGAAAAGTTAAAAGAGGAGATTAAAAAATTCTTAGCCGGGGTTACCAGAAGATTTAAAGAAGAACCGCGTAAGTTAGAGACTAAATTAACGATAGAGGAAGTGCGTTCACCCGAAACTCATGCCGCCATTGCGGCCCAGCAAATGGTGGATGAAATTGAGAAGCGAACCCCTTTTCGTAGGGTTCTTAAGCAGGCATTGGACAAGGTGGCCGCTTCCAAAGAAGTAAAAGGTGTTAAGATTGCTATAAAAGGAAGGTTGGATGGAGCAGAAATGGCGCGTTATGAATGGTTAAAAAGGGGTCGGATTCCCCTCCAAACTCTGCGGGCGGACATTGACTATGCGGAACGCACAGCGTATACCACATATGGAACAGTGGGAGTTAAGGTGTGGATTTATAAAGGAGACGTTTTCGCCGACAAGTCGGCGAAAACGCAATAACCAGTAACCAGTTACTAGTAACTAGTTTTTATGCTTCAACCCAAGAAAGTTAAACATCGAAAATGGCAACGCGGCCGTTCACGCGGCATCGAAACCCGCGCGGCAGAACTTAACTTCGGCGCCTACGGCTTGAGGGCTTTGGAGCCAAGCTGGATTACGGCGAGGCAAATTGAGGCTGCTCGTCGAGCCGTTATGCACTATATTCAACGCGGCGGGAAACTCTGGATTCGGATTTTCCCCGATAAACCTATTACCAAAAAACCGCCGGAGGTAACGCTCGGCGGAGGTAAGGGTTCGGTCGATCACTATGTTTTTCCGGTAAGGCCGGGGAGAATACTTTTTGAGATGGATGGAATTGCCGAGGAAACGGCAAGGGAAGCCTTGAGATTGGCCGCACATAAATTTCCGGTGAAGACTAAATTTGTGAAGAGAGTATGACAAATATACGAATGCGCACCAATACCCAAATCAGTATTCGTGTATTGGTGGAAATTCGCGTATTGGACATATGAAAATGTCTGAGATTAAGCAAAAATCCAAAGAGGAGCTCAAGGAGTTGTTGCAGGAAAAACGTTCCCGTGCCGATGAACTGCGGGTCCTTTTGGGCCAGAAGAAGTTTAAAAACGTGAAGGAACTGCACTGGATAAAAAAAGATATCGCGCGAATTTTAACACTATTACAGCGGTGACCAGTATACGAATGCGCACCAATACCCAAATCAGTATTCGTGTATTGGTGGAAATTCGTGTATTGGACAGATATGCGGAAATTAAAAGGTACAATCATTTCAAACAAAATGCAAAAAACAGCGGTGGTGCGCGTTGACCGGCTCAAGAAGCATCCTAAGTATCAGAAATACTGCCGCATGTCCAGAAAATTCAAGGTTCACGATGAAAGGGGTGAGTATAGAGTTGGAGACGTGGTTTGGATTCAGGAGACGAGGCCGTTATCCAAAGAGAAAAGGTGGAAAGTGGTTGGATTAGTGAAAAGGACCGAAATAGAAGGCGAGGAAGAATAATTCCCAATTTTCAATTTCCCAATTTTCAAACCTGACACGTTCGTTACCGAAAATTAGAAAATTGGGATTTGATTGAAAAATTGATAATTGAAAATTTAGAAACATGATACAAACCCGTTCCATGTTAAAAGTCGCCGATAACTCTGGAGCAAAAATTATCCAGGTAATTAGAATTTTGGGGGGATCGGGCAGGAGGTACGCGCGGTTGGGAGATATTGTGGTTGCTTCGGTAAAGATAGCCGAGCCCAAGAAGCCCGTTAAGAAAAAAGACGTTGTGCGGGCGGTGATTGTTCGTGAGAGGCATCCTTACAGGAGGAAAGACGGCTCCTATATTAGATTTGATGATAATGCGGCAGTTGTTTTGGAAGGAAAAGAGCCAAAGGGCGGTCGGATTTTCGGCCCGGTACCGAGGGAACTCAGGGACAGGGGATTTATGAAGATAGTTTCGCTTGCTAGCGAAGTGGTGTAATGCGCTACGGAATACGAAGCCATACGAAATTACGAAAAACGTTAAAAGGATTTCGTAGTTTCGTACCATTTCGTATTTCGTAGCCAGAAGCGGCATGAGAGTCAAAAAGGGAGATATTGTTAAGATTGTTGCCGGCAATGACAAGGGTAAGAC
>CAYPFS010000015.1:14597-15179 GCA_964410175.1 uncultured Candidatus Saccharibacteria bacterium | reverse complement strand
ACCGGAAAAGTAATTAAAGTAGTCCCCGGAGCGGGTAAAATTGTGGTTGAAGGGGTGAATGTTAAGAAAAAACATACGCGGCCTCGTCGGGCCGGCCAGAAAGGGGAGTTGGTCAGGGTTCCCGGGGCGTTTAGCGCTTCGCGGGCGATGCTGGTATGTCCTTTATGTCAAAAGGCGGCGAGGGTCGGATATAAGTTGGCGGGTTCCGGAGCCGGGGTTAGGTTTTGTAAAAAGTGCGGAGGAGAAGTATGACAGATTTTCCAACTCTGCAAAAAAGATATAAAAAAGAAGCAGTACCCGAAATGATGAAAAAATTCGGGTATAGTAACGTGATGGCCGTGCCGCGCCTTCAAAAGGTGGTGGTGAATTGCGGTATAGGCAGATTTCGTGACGAGAAGGAACGCGAAGAGATTCGTAGGTTTTTGACTCTTATCACCGGTCAGAAGCCCTCTCCCCGGCCCGCCAAAAAGGCGATCGCCTCTTTCAAGACTCGTAAAGGATTAATCATCGGATACCAAATAACGCTTCGGGGCAGACGGATGTACGACTTTTTATCCCGCCTGATAGACGTTGCTCTTCCCA
>CAYPFS010000015.1:6788-14587 GCA_964410175.1 uncultured Candidatus Saccharibacteria bacterium | reverse complement strand
ACCCGGGACTTTAAAGGTATTGAAGAGAAGTCGTTTGATTCGCGCGCGAATTTGACAATAGGCATAAAAGAGCATATAGTTTTTCCTGAAACGATCGGTGAGGATTACCGATTTTTATTTGGGTTTGAAGTTACGGTAGTTACAACGGCGAAAAAAAGAGAGGAGGGGATTTGGTTGTTTAAGTTGATGGGATTTCCGGTAAAAAGTAACCGGTAACTGGTTACTGGGAACTAAATTTATGGCTAAGCAATCTGTAATCGCGCGAGCGTTAAAGAAGCCCAAATACCAATCACGAATGGTGCGGCGTTGTTTTCGCTGCGGTAGGAAACGCGGCTACTTGAGGGACTTTGATTTGTGCAGGATTTGTTTCAGGGAGTTGGCGCGTCGCGGAGAGATACCAGGAGTTAGAAAATCGTCATGGTAGGGCTACGAAATACGAATAAATACGAAATTACGAAAACCACTTTCGTACTTTCGTAATTTCGTAAAATTTCGTATTTCGTAGCGAAACTCGTGGATCCAATATCCGACATGTTTATAAGAATAAAAAATGCCCAGAAGGCCGGACACGATTCGGTGCAGATTCCTTATTCTAAATTTAAACACGAGATAGCTAAGGTGCTTGAGAGGTGCGGTTACGTGGGTAAGATTGAAAAAAGGGGCAAGCGGGTGAGAAAATTACTGGAGGTGGACTTGCTTTACGAAAATGAATCGCCCAAGATTGGTCAGGTTAAATTAATTTCCAAGCCCAGCCGTCGGCTTTATACGGCCTCCAAGGCCCTTAAACCTTCCTTTCGCGGCGGAATTATTGTCGTTACCACCCCCAAGGGAGTTATGACAAGTAAAGAAGCCAGAAAGGAAAAAGTCGGCGGCCAGTTAATCGCGGAAGTGTGGTAAATGATTAAGGCTTTAGGCTTTAGCGTCCCGACTATGTCAAGGATAGGTAAAAAACCCATTCCCATCCCTGAAGGTGTGACGGTAGCAGTCACCGGGGATACCGTTTCCGTAAAAGGGCCCAAAGGAGAGCTTAAAAGAGTTGTCCATCCCGACATCAGGGTGGAAACCAGGGAAGGTATCATTTACGTTTCGCCCTCCCGCGTCTCTAAAAAAACCCCGGCTCTTTGGGGACTTTTTCGATCTTTAATTGCGGGTATGGTGGAGGGGGTGACGGCTGGTTTTGAAAAGAAGTTGGAGCTGGAAGGAATAGGTCATCGGGCAAGTCTGGAAGGAGACGGTACGCTTTCCCTGGCTTTGGGCTTTTCGCATCCGGTAAAGGTTAAGCCCCGTACAGGCATAAAATTTTCAGTTGAGAAAAACGTGATTACGATTTCCGGCGTAGATAAGGAACTGGTCGGAAACGCTGCTTCCCGGATCCGAGATTTAAAACCCCCCGAGCCTTATAAAGGGAAAGGAATTAGATACCAGGGCGAAGTGATACGGCGCAAAGCGGGGAAGAAAGCGGTGGCCGCCGCATAGGGCTACGAAATACGAATAAATACGAAATTACGAAAACCGTAGTAGTAGATTTCGTACTTTCGTACCATTTCGTATTTCGTAGCGAGAGCGATGTCTAAAGTTACATCAAAACGTGCAAAAAGGCAACGTCGTAAAAAGAGGGTGCGAGCGAAAGTAAAAGGTACTTTAGCCATCCCGCGGCTTTCTCTATTCCGTTCCAACAGGCATGTTTGGGCGCAGCTTATAGACGATACGAATGCGAAGACCTTAATTTCAGCGAGCAGCCTCGAGGCGAAAGAGAAAAGCAAGGGTAAGATGAAAAATGTAGAGCTTGCGTATAAAACGGGAGAATTAATTGCCAATAAGGCAAGCGAGAAGAAAATTAAAGCCGTGGTATTTGATCGAGGGGGATATAAGTATCATGGTATAGTGAAAGCAGTGGCAGAAGGCGCCCGCCGCGGCGGACTAAAATTCTAGGCGTTAGGCACTAGGCCCTGGGCGCTAGCAATGACTTGCTAAAGCCTAAAGCCTAAAGCCTAAAGCCTAAAGCCTAAAGCCTAAAGCCTAAAGCCTAGCTTATGGCAAGACGTGAACGTAGATCAGGTTCCATTATTCGCGAAAAATCCGAGTTCGATCGGACAGTTTTGGACATTCGGCGTACTGCACGCGTGGTGGCCGGGGGACGCCGTTTCAGTTTCCGCGCCTCGGTGGCTATAGGCAATCGCAACGGTAAAGTGGGCTTGGGTGTGGGAAAGGGCCCTGATGTAACCCAAGCGATAGAAAAAGGGACCCATCAGGCCAAGAAAAATCTCATTATAGTTCCTCTTACCGACAAAAAAACAATTCCTCACGAGGTGGAAGGGAAGCTTTCTGCGGCAAGAGTAATTCTTAAACCCGCTCGGGAAGGGAGAGGGATCGTAGCGGGAGGTCCGATTCGGGTTGTGGCGGGGCTGGCCGGAATCAAGGACCTTACCGCAAAGATTTTGGGGCGCACGCCTAATAAATTAAATAACGCAAAGGCGACGATAGAAGCGTTGAAGAAATTAAAGATCAGTTCTTAATTTTAACCGTGCAATTACATCAACTTATTCCAAAAACCAAATATAGACGAGGCAGAAGAGTGGGTAGGGGCGGCAAACGCGGCACCTATTCCGGCCGCGGCATAAAAGGACAGCGCGCGAGGGCCGGCGCAAGAATTCGGCCGGCCCTGCGCGATGTTTTGAAAAAAATCCCCAAGCTAAGAGGATATAAATTTAAATCTTTCCGAGCGAAACCCTCGGTGGTAAATCTTGAAGACCTTGATAAAAAATTCAAGCCAGGCGACATCGTCTCGCCCGGGAGTTTATTTGCAGCCGGATTGATCGGCAAAGTAAAGGGTAGGATGCCTAAGGTGAAAATTCTCGGCAAGGGAGAGTTTAAAAAGAAGTTAACGTTTAGAGATGTTATCTTTTCTAAATCAGCAGCTCAAAAGGAGAGAAGGCTCTAGGCGCTAGGCGCCAGGCTCTAGCCCCAGACGCTAAAAAGCCTAAAGCCTAAAGCCTAAGGCCTAAAGCCCAATTTATGTTTCGCAAGCTCGCTTTACTTTTCACCATTCCCGATCTTCGTAAAAAGGTGCTTTTTATTTTGGCGATGCTTACGGTTTTCAGGATAGAGGCCGCAATTCCGGTTCCCGGCGTGGATCCGGAGCGGCTGCGCGCTTTTCTTTCCGGAAACCAATTCTTCGGGCTTTTGAATATTTTCTCGGGCGGAGGCTTGGATAACCTCTCGGTGGTTATGCTTGGAGTGGGCCCCTATATTACGGCTTCCATCATCATGCAGCTTTTGACCATGATTTTCCCGAGCCTTAAGGAACTGTATCACGAGGAGGGCGAGATGGGCAGACAGAAGTTTAATCAATATTCTCGGCTTCTCACCATACCCCTTGCGCTTCTTCAATCCTATGGCCTTCTGGTTCTTTTGACTCGTCAGCAGGTACTTCCGGGTCTTGATATTTTCGGCTATCTCACCGCTATGGTGGTGGCCACCGCAGGAAGCGTGTTTTTGATGTGGCTGGGGGAGCTTATCACCGAGAAGGGAATCGGAAACGGCGTCTCCCTTATGATTTTTGCGGGAATCGTTGCGGCCCTGCCGCGGGCTTTCCAGCAAGAGCTTTTTACCTTCAGTCCCGAAAAACTCCCAACCTATGCGGTTTACGCTTTAATAAGTTTGGCGGTAATTGCCGGCGTGGTGATTGTCACCGAGGGTCAGCGCAACATCCCTGTTTCTTACGCCAAAAGAATTCGGGGGATGCGAATGTATGGCGGGGTTTCCACCCATCTTCCGCTCCGCGTAAATCAGGCAGGAGTAATCCCTATTATTTTTGCGATCTCCATCGTCCTTTTTCCGGGACTCATTGGAAGTTTTCTTGCCGGAGTTCCGAATCCGATCGTACAGGACCTTTCAAAATTTCTGATCCAGATTTTCAATAACCTATGGGTCTACGGAATTATTTATTTTCTTTTAGTCTTTGTCTTTACCTACTTTTATACCGCAGTGACTTTTGACCCGCAGGCCATTGCCGATAATGTTCAGAAACAAGGCGGGTTTATCTTGGGTATCCGGCCGGGACGGCCTACGGCCGAATTTCTTTCGCGTATTTTAAATCGGATTACGCTATCGGGCGGGATCTTCCTTGCGGTGATTGCGGTTTTGCCTCTTGCGGTAACCGGAGTTTTTGGAATCCAAACCCTTACCATTGGCGGGACCGCGCTTCTTATCGTGGTTTCGGTGGTGCTGGAAACGATGAAGCAAATCGATGCGCAGCTTGTCATGAGAGAGTACGAAAACATATAGAGGTCATCTAAAAACTCTTTATTCTACTGCAATTGCAGAATTTCGGCTCCGCCTTCGTCCCCCTCCTCGTCGTTGTATATTCTTCATATACGCCTTTCTCATCCGTCCTCGGCGTAGCTCAAAATTCTGCAATTTCGTTACGAAACAGAGTTTTGAGATAACTTCATAGTATGAGCTATATCAAAACCCCTGAAGAAATCGCCGTACTTCGGGAGGGCGGCAAGCGGCTTGCCAAAATTCTCCAAGAAATGATGGGGGCCGTCAAAGCCGGCGTCTCGGCTTTCGAATTGAATAAACTGGCCGAGGGTTTGATTTTTCAATCCGGCGGCGAGCCGTCTTTCAAGGGTTATAAAAGCAAAAAGTCCGAAAAACCCTACCTCTACGCCACTTGTATCTCTATAAATGATGAAGTTGTGCATGCCGTTCCAAGGGCCGACAAAATTTTAAAAGATGGGGACGTAGTGGGGCTGGATATTGGGATGCTTTGGCCTTCCGGAGCTTTAACGTATCCTTCCGAAGCCAAAGCCGAAGGCGTAGGAGGAGCGAAGGAGGCGGGTGGCCGCAGGAGAGGTATGTACACCGATATGGCAGTCACCCTGGGCATCGGGAAAGTTTCTCCTGACGCAGAACGCTTGATTCGCACAACCAAAGAGGCTCTTGATATTGGCATTCGGGCAGTGCGGCCCGGGGTAAAGATTGGGGATGTTGGTTACCTAATCCAGCGGCATCTTGAAAAAAATAACCTCGGGGTTATCCGCGATCTTGCCGGTCACGGCGTGGGACACGCCGTGCATGAAGAACCCCTAATCCCCAACTACGGAAAAAAAGGGGCGGGGAGCGAGCTTATGGAAGGGATGGTAATAGCCATTGAACCAATGGCAACTTTGGGCGACTGGCGCGTGGTTTTGGATAAAGACGGCTTTGCTTTTCGCACTGCGGACGGGAGTTTGGGGGCGCACTTTGAACATACTTTGGCTGTAACTAAAACCGGAGCGGAGGTGTTGACAAAAATATAGGCGCGTGTTAAAGTCTAGATGGATCCTTGCAGTAGAAAAAGGAGCATTCCAGATGTCCAAAATGCGTAAAGCGCTATTGTGGCTCGTGGCTATCTACATTTACCTGTCTTTGGGCTGGCAAATCGGAGCAATCAAGTGGGATATGTGGCATGGCCATAACGGGTATCACGCCCTTAAGGATCTGGAGAAGACTGACGATAATCTGGAACTCGGCTTACGACGTTACTTTTTTCCCATTACGTCTGCGGTGGCGTTTCAGCGGGTTAATCCATGGGGGGACTCTTCAAACGGAGAGAGAAATGATCTGATTTTGTTATCGGGCAGCAACCTAAAGAGGACTGGCTACTGTTCTTTACATGCCATAGTAGGACCGATTGGTTCTTTCCTGTGGTTTATCATGGTGAGCGTGTCTAACTTTTTTCTTGACTTGATTGATGCTGTATTCACGGTTGTTGTCTCGGCCCTTGCCTCTCCTTTCGCATAGTTATCATAGTCCTACCGCACTGTTTGCGGTGCGGTATTCACTTATGTTAATATCACCCTGTGCGATACTTGGGGATTGATTACGGGGATAAGCGAATCGGAATTGCAGTATCCGATCCGGAAGGACGGATCGCTTTTCCCAAAAGCGCGCTTCTTAATCGCGGCAGTGCAAAAATCGTTAAAGAGTTAAAATCGCTTCTTGCAAAAGAGGATGTGTCCGAAATTGTAGTAGGGCTGCCTTTAAATCTTGACGGGAGCGAAAGCGACCAGTCCCGGAAAGTCCGTTCGTTTGTTAAAAAACTGAAATCTCGAGTCACGCTTCCCGTAAAATTCGAAAACGAAATTTTTACCACGCATATGGTGGAAAGCCAAGGCGTTGAAAAAGAACACAGGGATGAGTCAGCGGCGGCAGTAATACTGCAATCGTATTTGGACAAAAGAAGGCGCTAGGCGTTAGGCGCTAGGCTCTAGCATGTAAGCTAAAGCCTAAAGCCTAAAGTCTAAAGCCTAGTCATGTGTATCTTTCCTGGATCATTCCATCCTATAACGAAGAAAACCGTATCGAAAAAACCATCCGCGAGGTGGATGATTATTTAAAATCCAAGAAATTTCCGGGGGGATACGAAATTATGGTAGTGGATTCGTCATCCAAAGACCGCACTCGAGAGATAGTTAAAAATCTCGAGCCTAAAATTTCCAATCTCCGGCTTCTTATCGTAGACAACAAGGGCAAGGGTTGGGCGGTGAGAGAAGGGATGCTCGCTGGAAAAGGCGATCTTCGCCTTTTCTCAGACGCGGATAATGCTACCAGCCCCGAACATTTTGATAAGATGATTCCATTGTTTGATATGGGTTTTGACGTGGTGATAAGTTCGCGCAGCCCCTGGGATGCTCGAGGAGCGTATCAAGATGTGGCAGAGTCTTTTTTGAGGAGAACGGCGGGTAAAGGCGGAAATCTTATCATTCAGTTGTTTGCGGTTCCGGGAATTTGGGACACCCAGAACGGTTTTAAGGCTTTTACCCGAAAAGCGGCCGAGTATCTTTTTTCCCGCCAAACTATTTTCGGCTTCGCCTTTGATATCGAGATTTTGGCGCTCGCGAGGCGCCGAGGTTTTACCATTTCCATTATTCCGGTTCGCTGGAGGCACAGCGCCGAGAGTAAAGTTACCCTTGGATCCTACTTAGAGGTTTTGAAGGATGTTTTGAAAATCCGCTGGAATTTAATAACTCATAAGTATCAAATATGAGAGGGACCATTTCCGAACTCCGCCAGGATTTTGTTTCAGGAGACTGGGTGGTGATCGCTACGGGTCGCGCCAGGCGCCCGCACGAGTTTATTAAACAGAAACGTCCATCCTTTCGGCAGCCCAAGGCCGGTTGCCCTTTTGAAAAAATCCATGCAGAGGCGCTAGCCGTTTATTCGCTTGACGAAAACTGGTGGATTGAGGTCATTCCCAACAAGTATCCGGCCTTCGGCAAGGGGGTTTGCTCGGTTTCTCATCGGGCGGGTCCTTATCAATGGATGGAGGGGATGGGTTTCCACGAGGTAGTAATTAGCAGAGATCACGTTCGTTCCATTGCCGAGATGGAAGAACCGGAGGTAGAGCTTTTGGTCCGCGCCTATCAGGATAGGTACTTGGCTTTAAAAAAAGATGCTTGCGTTGAGTACGTATCTATTTTCCATAATCACGGAAAGTTATCGGGCGCCACAATTTCACATCCGCATTCGCAAATTATTGCGATTCCGGTCATACCTCCTGACGTGGCGCGGAGTCTTGGCGGATCGGCGGCCTACTTTCACCAAAATAAGACCTGCGTTCACTGCCACCTGCTTCGTTTTGAACTGAAAACCAGGGACCGTTTGATTTACGAGAATGACTATTTTGCGGCAGTCGCGCCCTATGCTTCCAAAACCGCGTTTGAGTCAAGAATTTATCCCAAAAATCACAGTCCCCATTTCGAATTAATACTTTCCAAGGAAAGAACTGCTCTGGCCGATGCCCTGAAAACGAC
>CAYPFS010000015.1:1319-6778 GCA_964410175.1 uncultured Candidatus Saccharibacteria bacterium | reverse complement strand
CCATCACTATCATTGGCATCTTGAAATTTTGCCTAAAACCGCCATCTGGGCCGGATTTGAAATAGGGACCGGAATTGAAATTTCAACCATTGCGCCGGAGACGGCGGCGGAATTTTTGAGAAAGATAAAAGTTAATCAGTAACCAGTAACTAGTTAAACATGGGTAAGCCCCTGATAATCGCCAACTGGAAATCTAATCCTGATACCCTAAGTCGTGCCGCGGTTTTGGCGCGGAAAATAGAGCGCGGTCTTGCTAGATCGTTATTTCGACATATCGATATAGTTATCGCCCCGCCCTTCCCGTTTCTTTCGCGGGTGGGACAGGTTTTAAAAAGTATTAGCCTGGGCGCGCAAAATGTGTTTTGGGAGAATACGGGTCCTTACACCGGCGAGGTTTCCTGGCACCAATTAAAACATTTGGGAGTTCGCTATGTGATCGTCGGTCACTCCGAGCGGAAAATATACCTTGGCGAAACAGATGAGATGATAAATAAAAAGATTCGGGCCCTGCTTTCCAATAAACTTAAAGCCGTTCTTTGCGTAGGGGAGGGGGAGCGCCCGGGCGCCGAGATTCCTGAAATCGTAGGTGATCAACTAAAGCAGGCGCTCGCGGGCGTTAAAAAATCGGAGATAGGCAATCTTATAGTTTGCTACGAACCGGTTTGGGCAATCTCCACCCGGCCCGGCGCAAGAGCCGATACTCCGGATAATGCATGGCGCGCCTTAGTTTTTATTAGGAGAATTTTAACCGATCTTTACGGGCGAGACAGCGCTGACTCGATTCGCATAATCTACGGCGGGTCGGTGAATTCTAAAAATATAGAGTCGTTTCTTCGTGAAGGAAAGATGGAAGGAGCGTTGGTGGGAGGAGCGAGCCTCAATTTCAAAGAATTTGCGGAGATTGTAAAAAATGCCGCTAGGGGACGCATTTAAATCAGTCGTTGGAGCTATAAACCCTGATACTGCTCATCCATACTTTGAGGGCTTTTACCGGGGGCAAAATAAATAAAAGATATTTTAACTCAACCAAAAGTTTGGCAAGCCACCCGGTAATCCCGGAGAATTTAATAAACACCAGATCCGCAATTGCGTATTTTTTCCCGACAGTCAGAACGTAGGGATAATGCGGCCAGGGCCGGAAGGGTGATTTAGCCCTCCCTCTGATTTCCTTGGCAATGTTTTTGGCAAGCCTTCTTGCCTCGCTTTCCGCAACCGGAACATTCCAGGGAACAGGTATAGTGGAAGAAGTCTTAAACTCCGCATTGTCGCCGATGGCAAAAATGCCGGGGTATGCCTCGAGGAATTCATTTACCACGACCTGCCCTTTTTTATTTAGAGTAAGCCCCAATTTCTCAAGGATTCGATTGGCGCGTACTCCTCCGGTCCAGACCAAAAGGTCGTAGGATATGTTTTCGGAGACCGTGATAATTTGTTCCTTTCGAACTCCTTTTATCACGGAGGAGGTTTTTATATCAACGCCCAAATTTTGGAGTCGGCGGCGGGCCCGTCCGACAAGCCAGGGGTGAAATCCGGGCAGGATTTCCTGGGCGCCTTCCACCAAGATGATTCTAACATCGCAGGTTGATCCATGGGTAACTTTTTCTTTTAGCGTACAGATAAAATTGGTGAATTCCGCCGCAAGTTCCACTCCGGTTGACCCCCCTCCACCGATTACAATGCTCAAGCGATTTTTAGTTTTAACTAACTCCTCCGCCCTGTTCCTCAATCTTATCGCATCATTGAAGGTTTTGAGAGTATAGCTGTTTTCTTCAAGCCCCGGAATGTTGAAAAAGTTGGTCTCGGAACCAAGAGCCAGGACCAAATAGTTATATGGTAAAGAGCCGCCATCCTTTAGTAAAATACGCCGCTCTTCTTTGTTAATCCCCGTAAGCTCTCCCTGTACGAATTTAATCTTGCGTCCCGCAAGAATGTCTTGGAAGGGAATGGTGATGACAGTCTTTAGCATTCCCGCATCTGCAATTTCTCTGGGAAGTGCCGCGATCTCATATAGTTCGGGGGTGTAAAGATGATAGGGGTTTTTATCCACCAGAATTATTTCATGGCTGTCACCGCGTTTTAGGATTTTTTCCAGTTTCAACGCCAGGGTCAGCCCCCCGAAACCGCCTCCGAGGACCGTAATTTTCTTCTTGCCATTCATACCAACACATTATATCATAAATATCTTATCATAAATATCTTATCATAATGAGGGTCTTAAAAGACGCTCGTATTAGAAGAGGTATGCGGGTTCTCGTCCGTGCGGATTTGGATGTACCCGTCAAAAGCGGAAGGGTTGTGGATGATTTCCGTCTGCGGGCCGGTGCACCGACCATTAAGTATCTTTTAAGGCGCGGGGCGCGGGTGAGAATTCTGGGGTATTTGGGTAGGCCGAAGGGCAGGGTGATAAAGAAATTCTCTCTGCGGCCCGTTGCGGCAAGACTCGAGAGGCTCCTCGGTCTTAAGGTAGTTTTTATCCGCGACCCCCTGAACCCGGCAGCCTTTAAAAAATTTAACGATTCGTCCGATATTTTACTTTTTGAAAATACCCGTTTTTTCCCGGGTGAGGAAAAAAATAGTATTGAGTTCGCGCGGCGCTTGAGTCGTTGGGGGGACCTTTACGTCAATGAGGCTTTTGCCAATTCTCACCGAAGGTACGCCTCGGTGGAAACGCTTGCGCGTATTCTTCCCTCCTATGCAGGCTTGCGTCTTGAAAAAGAAATTTTTAACCTTTCTAAAATTTTCGATCAGCCGAAGCGTCCGATTGTAGCGCTTATCGGAGGCCTAAAGACCGAGACTAAAATTCCGGTAATTGAACGGTTTCTCCTCTTGGGCGCTACGGTGCTTTTGGCGGGCGTCCCGGCAAACACTTTTTCTCTTGCCAAGGGCGAGTATATCGGGAGATCCGTCGCAGACGAAGGGTTTGTGCCGCGGGTTCGGCGACTTTTGGGGAACCTCCGAATTATATTGCCCGTGGATGTTAAATGGAAGGATGGAGCGATTATTGACGTGGGGCCTCTTACGGTTAATAAGTTTTTGGAAAAAGCGGGGACTGCCAAAGTTTTTGTCTGGAACGGGCCCTTGGGTAATACCCCGAAATTTTTCCGGGGAACCATAGATTTTGCCAAGGGATTAAAAAGAAAAAGAGATCAGTTGAGAATTGTGGGTGGTGGAGATACGGTTACGATCCTCGAGGGACATAGGGCCGTCGGCGCTTTTGACCACGTTTCCACCGGCGGAGGAGCGATGTTGGAATTTTTGGCAGGGAAGAGACTGCCGGGAATAGAAGTCCTTAAAAAATGAGATTTCAAGATACCAGCCATTTTAAATCAGTTTGCGGGTATACGGTAAATAACACCTGGTATCCGCGCGTTACCCAGATTTTGACCATAAAGTCCAAAACCGGCCTGGAGTATTTTTTTCGCGAAATGGATAGCTATTCTTCGATGGAGGAAGTTAAAAAAATATCCGCAACCGAGGGGGCGTTGGTTCACTCGACCATTGAGGGTTTGATAAAAGATAGAGCGGCAAAAGTCCCCCCGGAAATCCAGCCGGCCCTGGAAGCTTTTGAGAGGATTCGAAATGAGCGCGGCATCATTTTCTACCCGGATTTTATTGAGCGTCTGGTCTGGTCGCCCCGCCACCGATACGCTGGGACCGTGGATGCCTTGGGCATGGTGGGGGGAAAATTTGGCGTGATTGATATTAAAACCTCAACCGGTTTTTATCCGGAGTATAATCTCCAGACCGCGGCTTATGTCTCGGCCCTTCAGGAGATTGAAATGAAGAAGACCCTCGGCCTGTCTCGTGATATTGAAACCCGTTGGATTTTGAGAGTGGATCAGCAGAAAATTTGTAAGAATTGCGGGGCCATGCTTCGGGAAAAGGGCGGAAGGAAAAAAATCCGGCCGGCGCGAAACGGTCAGTCGCTAGTAACTAATAACCAGTTGCCAGTTATTAGTGATCAACCCTGTCCCGATGACGGACATGAATGGGGAGAAATGAGGGGTGAAGCTGAAATTCGGGAATTTCCCTATGTCTATCGGGACATCAAGGCTTTTATCGCCGCCAAAACCCTCTGGGAGTGGGAGAATGATTATTGGTTGAAGCAAATAGGTTATTTATGATGGAAAAAATCATTGTATATACAGACGGCGGATCGCGCGGCAATCCCGGTCCGGCAGCCATAGGCGTAGTTATTAAAAACTCTGCTGGCGCGACCCTTAAAAGTTACGGGGAGCCGATAGGTGAGGCGACCAATAATGAGGCCGAATACCGTGCGGTGATTTTCGCCTTGCAAAAAGTAAAGATGCTCTGGGGCAAAAAAAGGACAAAGGATTTAGCCATCGAAATAAATATGGATAGTGAACTGGTGGCTCGGCAGTTGAGCGGCGAGTATAAGATTGAAGAGGAACGCCTTTTCCCGCTTTTCATAAAAATTTGGAATCTCAAAATGGATTTTGGCGAAGTGAATTTCAAAAATGTGTCCAGGGAGAAAAACAAAGAGGCGGATCGATTGGTGAACGAAGCTCTAGACAAAAATCAACCCGGCATGTTCTAATGAAAATGGAATATACTTAAATTATCAGCATATGCCAGAAAAATGGGGGAAGAAAAAGAAGGAAATAAAATTGCGTAAAGCCCTTTTAGAACAGGAAGACTATTTAATTAAAAGACTGCGTGAAGAGTGGGAGGAGGCCGAAAGTGCTATGCGTAAAGAGGAACTCAAAAGACGATCGAAAGATGCCGCAATTTTTATTGCTAAAACCATCCTAGTTTTGCTTGCCGTGGGCGGCGCCCTTACCATTGCCGCGGTTGCCCCAAACATACTTGCGCTTTTCGGGAGAATGAAGAAATCTCACAGGAGATTTTACGAGAAGGATAGATTTAGAGAGGCAACTGCCTCGCTTAGCAGGCGGGGATTTATACGACAGGCAAAGTCGAAAGAGGGAACCATATTGACCCTAACAGATAGAGGCAAGAAAAAGGTAATAAATCTTTCTTATCAGAATTTACGGCCCAGAAACAGAGACAAATGGGATGGTTATTGGCGGGTGGTTATTTATGATATTCCTTTAAAAAATAAATGGTCCAGAGAGGGTTTTAGAGACAAGTTAAAACTTATGGGTTTCTATCCATTACAGAAAAGTGTTTTTGTTTCCCCCTACCCGTGTAATGAGGAATTGGATTTTTTATGTGGCATTTATAACATTGCGGGTAACGTGCGTCTCATAGACACGAAAACGATTGGGAATGACGAGGTTCTTAAGAAACATTTTGGTCTAAAATAATCTTCCCTAAGTTATCGGCATATGCCGATAACTTAGGGAAGATGTTGACTCCCAGTGTTAAAAGAGTATAATAGTAGTTAAGCTCTTTTCATCGGGTGATTGCGTCTCGCTGAAAGCGGGATGAGGAAAGTCCGAACACCGGGTTAGTAACTAGTTACTAGTAACTGGTAA
>CAYPFS010000015.1:0-1309 GCA_964410175.1 uncultured Candidatus Saccharibacteria bacterium | reverse complement strand
ACGCGCGATGAAAAACTCCTATCCGGTGCAACCCATTCGACATATCGAAATATCGATATTTCGAGGGGGCTTGAGTTCAAAAGCAATTTTGGACCTAGAGAAATGATCACCCTATTCGATATATCGATATTTCGATATGTCGAGTGGACAGAATTCGGCTTATAGATGGAAGGGGCAAATCAAAAATCCGTCCCGAAAAAATCGCGGACGGATTTTTGATTTGCCATGATTTCTAAACGAGCGAAATGTCAAGCTTTCTTCCCCCCTTTTTATTTTTAGAATTTTCCATTTTTCGTAGAAACATCTCAACCTGATCCAAGCGGTACACGCGGTAGTTATTGGCGGGATTTCGATAGGCGCAAAGCACGCCCTTTTTGTCCCAGTTGCGAAGGGTTAGGGGGGATACTTTTAAAAATTTGGCGGTCTCGGCTATGGAAAGATATTCTCGGATCATAGTTTTTAAAAACCTGTCAAGGGGCTGGAGTGGTTTTTCCAGTCTTCGCCAGGACTTAAATTAGACAGATTTGCTAATCCTCTAAACCCTACTAAACCTTAATAAAAGGTGGTCATTTTTTAGTAGGCTTTACAAAGGTTTAATAAGGTTTATTAAGGAATTTTTGATCGACATATTAAATTATCTTCCGAAGTTAAACTCGAGTCAAGTATAAGTTATCCACAGGCAGGGTCAAAAATCGAGAAGTCGTATGTTATACTAAAAGTGTGAAAATAAGCCGTTTAAACGATAACGACATAGCCGCAAAACGATACCGTTTGGAAGATTTTATTTCACTGTCAGCGGCCGCGAAGTTGAAAGGGGTAAGCCAGAACTACCTTCGCTTTTTGATTTTTAAAAATAAACTTCGCGGAGTAAAAATGGGTCGAAACTGGGTCACGACCGAAGCGTGGCTTAATGAGCGTTTCCCTAAATCCGGAGAAGATTCGGAGTTTAAAGTTAGGAGAGAGGGAAAAACTCAAATCTTAAAACCCGTAGTCCGGAATTTGTTTTTAACGGCCTCTGCGGTTTCACTATTCTTCTTTCTCGGTTTCTTCGTCACCACTTCCTTCGATGAGTTAAGAACAAGTTTCACTCAAACCCTCTTCGGGCCAAGAACTGAAACCAACATTCAACCTGTCCTGGGCTTTTCGAAGGAAAAGATCTTAGCTTTGGTTGCCGATGAAGTTCCCGCAACTTTAGACACCCTTGTCAAAAAAGCAAAAGTCTTCACCGACTCGTTCTTCGAAACCGCCGCCAAGCTCGCCGAGGGAATCCGAAACTTTATCCTCGGTTCAAGAAAGGTTGTCGAGAGAC
>CAYPFS010000014.1:13892-17529 GCA_964410175.1 uncultured Candidatus Saccharibacteria bacterium | reverse complement strand
TCAATCAGTTCTCGATTTCCAGCCACTTTCGAGATAAAGTCGGCGCACACCTCGCCGCTGACGTGCATGCAGCTAAAGCTATCGCCGTATAACTTATACGCTTCAGCCAGCGTCAGGGATTCCTCAACGGCGTTTTCCCGGGGCGTTGGGGGAATCATAAAGTAAATGAAAAGGGCTACTATCGCCGTTGCCGCAAGCACTGGCCAAGTAACTTCCCATATCGGTCTTCCCATAATCTTGTCTCCTTGATCCTTGAAAGGGACCGTTAATATATGTACCATGACGTTATGGTTGCGTCAAGCAAGTTTTACATCACAACCGCCATTGACTATGTTAATGCTAAACCCCACATCGGGCATGCTTTGGAAAAACTCCAGGCCGATGTCCTGGCGCGCTACCGTCGTATTAAAGGCGACGACGTTTTCTTTTTGACCGGAACAGATGAACATGGCGCGACCAATGCGCGGGCAGCGGAGAGGGCCGGAAAACAGGTGAAGGATTTTGTCGATGAAAATTCCGATAAATTCAGGCAGCTTAGAGAAGCCCTGAACCTCGGCTGGGATGATTTTATCCGCACTTCCGACCAGAATCGTCATTGGCCCGGTGCCGAGAAGCTGTGGTCCAAGCTCCATGAGTCGGGGGATTTATATAAGAAGAAGTACCGCGGGCTTTACTGTGTGGGGCACGAGGCGTTTGTTACGGAAAAAGATCTGGTGGACGGGAAATGCCGCGACCATCGAAAAGAGCCTGAAGTAATCGAGGAGGAAAATTATTTTTTCCGTCTCTCCAAATACTCCAAGGAGATTGAGTTAAGAATCAAGAATGACGAGTTAAAAATAATTCCGGAATCGCGTAAAAATGAAATTTTATCTTTTATTTCCCAAGGTCTTGAAGATGTAAGTTTTTCCCGCCCGCGAAAAGATCTGGCTTGGGGAATTCCGGTGCCGGGCGACCCACAACATACTATGTATGTATGGTGTGATGCGCTGGCAAGTTATATCACCGCCGTAGGATACGGACAGGGGGAAAGTATCGAAGGATCGAAAGATCGAAATTTTGGGTATTGGTGGCCGGCGGATTTACACGTAATAGGAAAGGATATTTTGCGCTTCCATGCGGCAATTTGGCCGGGCATGCTTCTTTCGGCGCGACTGCCGTTGCCTAAAGCCGTTTTCGTTCACGGGTTTATAACCGTTGAGGGCGCGAAAATGTCGAAAACCGTAGGCAACGTAATAGATCCCGCAATACTCGTTGAAAAATACGGCACGGATCCGACGCGTTATTATCTTCTGCGCGAAATTCCCCCTCATGAGGACGGCGATTTCTCATATAAAAAATTTGAGGAGCGTTACAACGGCGATTTGGCCAACGGCCTTGGTAATTTAGTTGCGCGCGTTGCGTCCCTTGGGGAGAAGGTAAGTCCGATAAAGTTTGATTTTAAGAAAAACATAGAAAACGAGATTGGCGTCGAATGCACTCGTGCTTTCCATGATTACGAGCGGCACCTCGCAGAAATCCGTTTAAACGAGGCGCTTACCGACGTCTGGTCTTTAAGCGGTTTTGCGGATAGGTATATAAACGAAAAGAGACCGTGGGGGCTCAAGGGGGAAGAGCTAAAAACGGTTCTTGTAAATGCCAGTTATTTGGTCGGAGCGATTGCCAACCTGATTGAACCATTTTTGCCGGAAACCGCAGAAAAAATTCGCGAGCAGATAAGCCTTGAGGACTCGGTAATTAAGATTAAAAAGGGCGGGAGTTTATTCCCGCGCATTGGCTGACTATCTTTTTCTTGTTCCCCATACCGATCCGACCAGTAAGGCCGTTCCTATGAGGAGCAGAAAGGCGTCCAATCCAGTAAGCACCCGGACGGAACTGAATTGAAGAAAGTAAGCCGCCGCCCCCACAATTACACCAGTCGCAAATAGCTTGTTTGGTTTTTTCACCCGAACACCTCTTTATTTGGTTCTAGGCCAAAAGTAGAATATTGTTATATGTATGTCAACTCCAAAACTTTTTGATATTCATACCCACGTTCAGTTCGTCCCGATTTGCAAAGCAAATCGAGGATCCACGATTTTTCTTTTGCGAAAAATCGGGACCGCAACATAATTGATATGGAACCGAAATTCTTCGACGTTCATACCCATGTGCAATTTCATGCGTTTAAAGATGACGCAGATTTGGTTACCGAACGGGCGCTGGCTGAGGGGGTCTTTATGTTAAACGTGGGAACACAGAAGGATACTTCAATGAAAGCGGTTGAGTTTGCAGAAAAGTATCCGGAGGGGGTTTTTGCGGCAGTCGGCCTTCACCCGATTCATACGGAAAAGTCCTATCATGATGTTGAGGAATTGGGTGATTCCGAAGAGGCGCGAGGGTTTACCAGCCGCGGCGAAGAGTTTAACTACGGATATTATAAGAAACTCGCCCAAGACTCGAAGGTGGTTGCCATAGGCGAGTGCGGACTGGATTATTACCGATTGGGCGAGGAGACAAAAAAAAGACAAAAAGCGGCATTTCTCGAACAGACCGAACTTGCAAAAGAGATTGGAAAACCCTTGATGATTCACTGCCGTAAGGCCTTTGCCGATTTAATTTCTGTTCTGGGATCTAGGGCCTTCAGCCCGAAGCCCGGAATTATCCATTTCTTTTCCGGCACCAAGGAGAATGCGGAGAAACTTCTTGATATGGGTTTTTCATTTTCTTTCGGCGGAGTTATAACTTTCACGCGCGACTACGACGAAGTTGTAAAATACATCCCGCTCGAGAGAGTTGTTCTTGAGACTGACGCACCCTACGTCACGCCGGTTCCCTATCGCGGAAAGAGAAATGAGCCCTCATATGTAGTGGAGGTTGCGAAAAGACTTGCCGAACTCAAAGGCTTATCTTTTGACGAAATCTGTGATAAAACGACTATGAATGCGATAAATATTTTTGGCTTATGACTCGTTATAACCCCAAGGAAATAGAACAGAAATGGCAGACGAAATGGCTTAAAGAGGGAATTTACGAGCCGGACTTCGCCCTTCAAAAAGCTCGGGACAAGAAAGCCGCGAAGCGGCCGTTTTATAATTTGATGATGTTTCCATACCTTTCGGCCGAGGGCTTGCATGTCGGCAATATGTACGCTTTTACCGGAGCGGATATTTACGGCAGATTCAAGCGCATGCAGGGATATGACGTTTTCGAACCCATCGGGCTCGACGGTTTCGGAATCCACTCGGAAAATTACGCAATTAAAATCGGCAGGCACCCCGCGGATCAGGCAAAAATTTCCGAGAAAAATTTTTACCGCCAGCTTCAGATGATCGGAAACGGTTTTGCCTGGGACGAGCGGCTCGAGACCTACGACCCGGAATATTATAAATGGACGCAGTGGATTTTTGTTCAAATGTTTAAACGCGGCTTGGCTTACCGTAAAAAAGCGCCTGTAAATTGGTGTCCCAGCTGTATGACTGTGCTCGCCGACGAGCAAGTCATACAGAAATCCCAAATCCCAAATCCCAAATTCAAAATTCAAAATTCGAAACACGAGACCAAGATAGCCGTATGTGAGAGGTGCGATACGCCGGTGGTAAAAAAAGAACTGGAACAGTGGTTTTTTAAAATTACGGATTACGCAGGTCGGCTTTTGAAG
>CAYPFS010000014.1:6915-13882 GCA_964410175.1 uncultured Candidatus Saccharibacteria bacterium | reverse complement strand
AGAAAAAATAGACTGGTCGGAGCGGATTAAAATCGCGCAAAAAAACTGGATTGGCAGGTCAGAGGGAGCGCTGATAAATTTTGCCCTGAGAGATAAAAAGAACTACCTTTTCCTGCATGCATATAAAGCATCTCCCGACCGAGACTTTTGGCCTTGGTTGAAGAGAGAGCTTGAGGGGGCGGGCAACGAAGTTTTCGCGCCCCAGTTGCCTAATCCCTCGGAGCCGAATATAGAAGAACAGGTTCAATTCCTTCTTAAAAACTATCAATTTAATAAAGATACGGTTGTGGTAACGCATAGTCTAGGAGGGGTGCTCGCCATGAAGCTTTTGCCAAGACTTAAATCGCGGATTTCGGGCTTGGTTATGGTAGCCCCCCCTCTACGCACAGAATTTCTGGATGGCAAGAAGCGTCCGGCCTTGGAAAAAGCGACTGATTGGGAATTTGATTTTGCGTCTGTAGCCGAGAAAGCAGATAGAATTTCTGTACTGAAAGACACGCTCGACCATATCGTACCGGCAAATCAGCCCGAGGAAATTGCCCGAAGACTCAAGGCAAAGTTGGTTGAAACTGTTGCGCGTCAATCACATTTTACCTCGTCCGAAGAACCGGCCGTGTTGTCGGAGCTCTCCATCCATATTCAAGTATTCACCACCCGGCCGGACACCTTATTTGGCGCAACATACCTTGTGTTAAGCCCGGAACATCCGTGGCTTACACAAGAAATCCAAAATCCAAAATCCAAAATCCAAAACAAATCCCAAATTCAAAACTACATAGATAAAGCCAGAGAAAAGACGGATGAAGAAAGAATTGCAGAGGGCAGAGAAAAAACCGGAGTGGAGTTAAAAGGGATAAAAGCGATAAATCCGGCAAATGGCGAGAGAATTCCGGTCTGGGTCGCGGATTATGTTTTGGGCAATGTCGGAACCGGCGCAATTATGGCGGTTCCGGCGCACGACCAAAGAGACTATGAGTTTGCCAAGAAGTATAATCTGCCGATCCGGTACGTGATTGATCCGGTTTTGGGGACCCAGCAGCAGAAGCCAAAGGAAAAATTTAAGATAGTTGCGTTGGTGGAGGATGGCAACGAAGTGCTTACGATCAACTGGGGGCCGGACAAGGGCGGGCGTCTTTTCGTTGGCGGTACTATGGAGGATGGAGAGAATGTGGTTAAGACCGCGATGCGCGAGGTTTCCGAGGAGACGGGGTATGGAGATTTGAAGTTTGTGGCCGGGGGCGAAGAGACCGTGCATTACGAGTATTTCTCGCACAACAAAAAAACATCTTTCTTGGCACATACCAAGGTTTTGCATTTCGAGCTGAATAGTAGGAAGCGAGGGGAGCAGAAACTGGAAGATAATGAGAAAGGCTGGTTCAGCGTGGAGTGGGTGAGTAAGGATCAAGCGCGCAGGGAGGTGATAGACCCCCTTCATCGTTACGCCTTCGATAAATTCGTGGATCACAAGTGTTGGAGCGGAGAAGGTTTACTTACGAACTCCGGCAAGTGGAACGGTCTCCTGTCCGAGATCGCAAAGTGGAAGATAACAGCGTCCGTCAGAGGCGAAAGGAAGAATTGGTATCGTCTCCGCGACTGGTTAATTTCACGCCAGCGTTATTGGGGCCCTCCGATTCCTATGGTTTATTGTAAGATGTGCGGCTGGCAGTCGGTACCCGAGGAGGATTTGCCGGTTAGGCTGCCTTATATAAAAGACTTTCGTCCCACGGGAACGGAGAAATCTCCTCTGGCCACCGTAGAAAAATTTTGGAAGGTAAGATGTCCAAAATGCAAAAGTTGGGCGCGACGCGAGACCGATGTTTCGGACACTTTTTTGGATTCGGCCTGGTACTACCTCGGATATCTGGCCAAAGAAAATTCGAAATTCGAAATTCCAGATTCGAAATTCCGGAGCCGAGCGAAGCGATGGCTTCCGGTGGACATGTACATCGGCGGCGCGGAGCATGCGGTATTGCATTTGCTTTATGTAAGGTTTCTTGCCACGGCTTTTTACGATTGGAAACTCTTGCATTTTGAGGAGCCGTTTAAAAAATTCCGCGCGCACGGGCTTTTGATAAAGGACGGCGCGAAAATGTCAAAGTCCCGCGGGAATGTGGTGAACCCGGACGAATATATTAAAGCCTACGGGGCGGATGCGCTGCGGATGTATTTGATGTTTTTGGGGCCGTTTGAGCAGGGCGGCGATTTTCGGGATACGGGGATCCGGGGGGTTACAAGGTTTCTGGAGCGGGCGTGGAAGCTGGTTACGGAAAAACCGAGAACCCTAATTAAAAATAGAAAAATTGAAAGCGTTCTCCACAGAACAATTAAAAAAGTGACAGAGGATATTGAGAACTTACAATATAACACCGCGGTTGCGGCACTGATGTCCTTATTGAACGCTTTTGAGGAAAAATCCGAGGAGGTGAGCCAGGAACATATCAAAATATTTTTGAAGCTTCTTGCGCCCTTCGCGCCGCACATGAGCGAAGAGTTGTATCAAGAGCTCTTTGGAGATCCAAGAAGGTTTCGTTCGGTTCATACGGAACCTTGGCCGAAATACGACCCCAAACTTATACAAGAAGCAACTTTTGAACTGATAATTCAGGTGAACGGCAGAGTGCGCGGGCGCCTTACCTTACCGATTGGCGCAAGCGAGGAAAAAGCGAAAAAGGCGGCCTTGGCCGAGGAGTCGGTTAAAAAATACTTGACAGGAGAACCGCGTAAAGTAATTTTTGTGCCCGGGCGGCTGATTAATTTGGTAGCATAAAGAGTTTTCCGCTGGAACCCTTTTATACTCGAGGCGGGTTATAATAAGTGAGTTACCCCGCTCTAATTTTGCGTCTGCGAATCGATTTATGTTTAACTTGGGGGTTTTCAGCAACTCGTGGCGACACGCTTCGCGCGTAGGGAATTGACTATTCGCCACCGCGTGTCGCGAGGCGGGGCAGGGGCAAAATTAGGGCGGGGTGCTCAATGCCGTTACCAAATTTTGTTCGCGCGCTTGCGCGCGGCTCCAAAATCTGGACGGATATTGGCATGTGCGGCATAGTCGGTTACGTTGGAACAAAAAGGGCTCTTCCCGTACTTATAGACGGAATAAAAAACCTCGAGTATCGCGGGTATGATTCCGCCGGATTTGCCGTGGTTTCGAAAAGCGGGGTAAAAAGCGAAAAATCGGTAGGGAGGATAGCCAGCCTTGAATCGAAAATCGCGAGGATCGAGAAATATCCCGGGACAGCTGGCATATGCCACTCAAGGTGGGCAACCCACGGAGGAGTCAGCGAGGTAAACGCCCACCCTCATTCGGACTGCCGCGGAGAGATTTGGCTGGTGCATAACGGCATCATAGAAAACTTCCGGGAGATCAGGGGGGATCTCGAAAAGTTCGGCCACACCTTCCGTTCCGAAACCGATACCGAAGTACTGCCTCACCTAATTGAGGAATTCAGAAAAAAGGATCCGGAGTTGTCGTTTGAGGAGGCGGTGCGGCTTGCGCTTTTATCGGTCCGGGGAACTTACGGCATTGCGGTTATTGATCGCGCCGAGCCGGGAAAACTTGTTGCCGCAAGAAATTTTAGCCCGCTTCTCGTGGGTGTCGGGGATGGCGAATATCTGGTGGCTTC
The DNA here is from genome assembly GCA_964410175.1 of uncultured Candidatus Saccharibacteria bacterium. Classification (GTDB taxonomy): domain Bacteria; phylum Patescibacteriota; class Minisyncoccia; order Sungbacterales; family HO2-52-23; genus CAYPFS01. Next base: position 10,259 of record CAYPFS010000014.1, on the reverse strand, counting down.
CGACGCTTCGGCGGTTTTGCGGCACACTAAAAACGTAATTTATCTAGATGACGGGGAGATGGCGGTTTTGACTCCCCAAAACCATACGATCTTTGATTTAAAAAGGAACGTTCAGGATAAAAAAGTTGATGAAATTGAATGGTCTGTCGAACAAGCCGAGAAGGGCGGATACCCCCACTTTATGCTTAAAGAGATTTTTGAAGGGCCGGAGGCGGTGGAAAATTCGATCCGCGGGCGGCTTATTCCCGATGATGGACTCGCTAAATTAGGAGGACTCGAGAGTGTGGCGAACAAATTGCGTGAAGTCGATCGTTTGATTATCTCCGCTTGCGGCACGGCAAGATTCGCCGGCCTTTGCGGGGAATATATGCTGGAAGAGTACGCCGGGGTTCCGGTTGAGGTGGAGTATGGTTCTGAATTGCGTTACCGTAAAGCGGTTTTTAGTCCCAAGACCGCGTTGCTTGCGATAAGCCAGTCGGGCGAAACCGCAGATACGCTCTCGGCCGTTCGTGAAGCAAAACACCATGGACTTCTGACTCTGGGAGTGGTGAATGTCGTCGGCTCAACCATTGCGCGGGAAACCGATGCGGGTATTTATACCCATGCCGGGCCGGAAATTGCGGTGGCCTCCACTAAGGCTTTTATGGCGCAAATAGCGACTATGGCCCTTTTGACGGTGTTTTTAGGCAGGCAGCGCAATATGTCTCTCACCATGGGACAGCGCATTGCTAAAGAACTTATGCGCGTCCCTGCCTTAATGAAAGGAGTTCTGGAAGCCGATGGGGAGATTGCCGGTTTAGCCAAGAAGTATAACCGATTTAAAAATTTTCTGTATCTGGGCCGTAAATATAATTACCCCATTGCGCTTGAAGGAGACATCAAGTTAAAAGAAATTTCTTATGTCCATTCGGAGGGGTATCCGGCGGGAGAAATGAAGCATGGGCCGATTGCCCTGATTGACGAAAATTTCCCCTCGATATTTATCGCGCCGCAGGATTCGGTGTACGATAAAATGATTTCGAACCTCCAAGAGGTTAAGGCCAGGAAAGGTCCTGTGATTGCGGTTGCGACCGTGGGCGATCAAAAGATCCGCGAACTGGCAGACGACGTTATTTATATTCCCAAAACTCTTGAGATGTTGACCCCGCTTTTATCCGTAGTGCCGCTCCAGCTTTTTGCCTATCACTTCGGAGTGGAACGCGGACACGACGTGGATAAGCCGCGAAATTTGGCAAAATCGGTAACCGTAGAATAGAATGACCCCGACATCACAGAAAGTGTTCCGAATAGCGGTGCTTCTGGGCCTGGTTTCTCTTTTGGCTTTTTTACTCGCCGAACCCATCAATTTGGTAACTGCAGATTTGGGGCGGCATTTAAAGAACGGAGAGTTCTTTTTGGAAAATTTTTCCGTTCCCCGCACCAACTTTTATTCTTATACTCATCCGGATTTCCCCTTTTTAAATCACCACTGGCTGAGCGGAGCGATTTTTTTTAGCGTCTTGAAATGGGCGGGTTTCGAAGGTCTTTCTCTCTTCTTCATTATTTTGAGTGTTGGAGCCTTTCTTCTTTTTTTCTCGATCGCGGCGAAAACCTCTAATTTTGAAATCGCTTCGGCCCTTTCGCTGCTCGCCTTTCCCCTGATTGCCGAGCGCGCCGAAATACGCCCCGAGGTTTTCAGTTATTTTTTTGCCGGAATATTTTTCTTCATATTATGGAATTGGCGCAGCGGAGGTTTGGGAAAGCGCTGGCTTTTTTTACTGCCCATCGTGGAGCTTCTTTGGGTCAACCTCCACGTTTACTTTATACTGGGCCTGGGGATTTTGGGTTTATTTTTGATTGAAGAAGTCTACCGGAAAAGGGGTCACGCTAAAATCCTTTTACTGGTTGGGGGGTTAACTTTGGCCGCAGCGTTTTTAAACCCGTGGGGAGGGGAGGGAGTTATTTATCCTTTGCGTATCTTTGAAAATTACGGCTACATGCTTTTTGAGAATCAATCCATTGGATTTATTAGGCAGCGTTTCTTTTATCCTCCGGCGCGGTACTTCGCGGTTTTGGCCTTGCTGCTTTTGGTAAGCTGGGTTGCGAGTTTGCGTCTTTCCCTAAAGAAAAAAGAGCCGCTCGACTTCCCGGCGTTTATCCTTTCCGCTTTGGTTCTTGCTGTGGGGTGGTTTGCCGTTCGTAATCTTGCGCTTTTTGCGTATTTTGCCATACCCCTCGCGTCTTTGGGTGTCGGCCGCCTTGGGCGAGCCTCGCCTCCGGCGGGCCGCCTTCAAACCCCCAAAGAACTTGCCTCCAAGGGCATGGTTTTTTCCGGGGCGCTTTTTGGCTCGATTTTATTTCTCCTTTTTCTTTTAAACCCCCATTATTTTCAGGGTCGGGAGTTCGGATTGGGACTCAAGCGGGAAGCGCGCGCGTCCTCCGGGTTTTTTAAAGGAACTGGAGCAAGGGGCCCCATACTGAATAATTACGACATTGGCGGTTACTTGATTTACGAGCTTTACCCCCAAGAGCCGGTTTTTGTAGATAACCGTCCCGAAGCTTACCCGGCCCAATTTTTTAAAGAAGTTTATATTCCGCTTCAGGAAAACGAAGAGGAGTGGCGCAAAAGAAAGGAAGAGTATAATTTTCAGACCATCTTTTTCCATCGCAAAGACTATACTCCGTGGTCGCAGGCCTTTCTTATCCGAAGAGTTTCGGATCCGGAGTGGGCGCCCGTATACGTGGATGAGGATACAATTATATTTTTACGAAGGGGCGGGATAAATCAAAAGATTATCGATCGGTACGAATTACCCAAAGCAATTTTTAGGACAGGCTGAAACGAGCCTGCGGCTCCCCTAGTTTTAAAGGTATATGCGTCTTACTATCTCGAAGACCCGATTAAATCGTTGCCGAGGAGTAATCGTTTGGGATTTTGATCGGGTGCTTTTTGACACCGACAAATTTATAAAGGAAAGGGTGAGGGTTATGGAAAGGCACGGAATTTCTCCGGGAAATGTTGAAAAAGCCCTCGCTTTTATCAAACGACTGGTGGATCGCACCGCGCCTAGACCTTATTCCACGACTTTTTTCCTGGAAACTTTAAGAAAAAATAAGGCGCAGTTTAGGGATGGGCCCTTAAGGGGCGAATTTAAAAAACTGCTTACCCGATACCAATATCTGGATCCTGGAGCCGAGCGGATTTTACATAAATTACGCCGCATGGGGTTTATACATATTATGCTAAGTTGGGGCAGCGCTCCTTATCAGTATCAGAAAATCAAAACAGTCTGCGGGAGTTCTTTTCTGCGGCATTTTTCTAAAATTGCGGTAACCACGCGGCATAAATACGTTTTGATAGATAA
>CAYPFS010000014.1:0-6905 GCA_964410175.1 uncultured Candidatus Saccharibacteria bacterium | reverse complement strand
GATATTTTTTATCGACGACAGCAGGGAGCATATTGATTTGGTAAAAAAACATCTTCCCCGGGTAGCGGCAATACATTTTAATAAAGGCAAGTCGTTGTATGAAGTACAAAGTGAGATACTCCGCCATAAGTAGAAAAAAGGCGAGTACTTCAAGGATAGTGGTCATCGGCGGGGGAACGGGGGGTTTTACCGTGCTCTCGGGACTTAAAAAATATCCGCTTGACCTCGCGGCGGTGGTTTCTATGGCAGACGACGGAGGATCAACCGGCGTCCTGCGTGAGGAATTCGGTATTTTGCCGCCGGGGGATATACGAAGGGTACTCGTCGCGCTCTCTTCCTCCGACAACCGCTTGCTTAGCGACCTATTTAATTATCGTTTTGCAGAAGGCGGATTTAAGGGTCATGCTTTTGGGAATATAATGTTAACGGCCCTTGAGCGGATTACGGGAAACTTTGAGGATGCGGTTTTGGAGGCGTCGAAGCTTCTAGGTGTTAGCGGGTCGGTTATTCCGGTGACGCTGGATAACGTCAGGCTCTCGGCAAAACTCGAAGACGGCAAGATAATTCGCGGAGAAACCAATATTGATATTCCTAAACACGACGGCAAGCTAAGGATAGAAAAAGTTTGGCTGGAGCCTTTGGCCCGTATAAGTAAAAGGGCGGCCGAAGCCTTGGGGGCTGCGGATATGATTGTCATCGGCCCCGGCGATCTTTATACCAGTGTTATTCCGAATTTACTGGTGCGAGGAGTATCGCGAGCGGTCAGAAGCTCGAGGGCTAAGAAAGTTTTTGTAGTGAGCACCATGACTAAACCCGGAGAAACTTTCGGGTTTAGCGCGCCAAACTACCTTGCGGCGCTTGAAAAATATCTCGGGAAAGGAACGCTTGATTACATCATTGTTAATACCAAGATGCCCTCGCGGGCTCGTCTTATGCCGTATCTTAGAGAAGGCCGACAAATGGTCAAGCCGGGAAACTTGCCGCTAAAACCCACTCCGGTTCTGGGCGACTTTATCCGCCGTTCGGGTTTTATCCGTCACGATCCGGAGAAATTGGCTAAGGTTTTAACCTCACTGATTTAATTTGACTTTTCAGTGTAAAAAGTGTATAATTAAAACATGGGTTAGCTCTTTTTAAGTTTTTAACCGCGGCCCCAAGGGTAAATATTATGTTATCCGAGCATGATAGCTGACTTACCTTTGGGGCCGCGGTTAAGAAAGACTTGCGGCTGGCGAGCCTGGGGCCCTAAGCGTTGTCGAGTAAGTCGGCAACTGTTGAGGGGTGAGGGGTAAGCTAAACACTGAAGGAGGCCAGAGATGGTCAAGAATAACCCGTTCACGCAGTTTGGGGGACACCTTGAGACGCTCGGTGTCGAGCTCCATAAGGAGCTTGAGCCGTGGGGACTCACGGTAGTTGATGCCGTGGCCAGTCTCGTTCAGCCCGGAAATGCTTGGGCGATCAGCGAGATCGGGACGATTCTCAAAAAGCTCGCCAACGTCTTCCGTGTGAAGATAGGAGGGCGACGCACTATCCAGGAGGTGGTCGAGGGAAGTGGATACAACCACTTCGACTACTCGATTCTGGATCGTTGCGCACTCTCCGGTGGACGTGAGCGGTGGGTCACGATCGAAGTGTTCGGGATCGAGCATTTTGATCACGACCCGACGGACGTCGAGATCGAGGCCGAGTACGTCCGGCGTAGTCTCAGGCGGCCGGATGTGGATCATGTGGTCCATTTCGGCGATCAGGTTCGAGTTCTTCCGGTGGAGGGCCACCCCGTGGTTTTCTACTTGAAGAATCCTGTTCCCGGCGCCGATGGCGGCCCGGGCGTCCTCCGCCTGTGGCGCCACGGCGTGGGGCGCAAGCTCCACTGGAGCTGGCCCGCTCCGGGCTACCGGTGGGATCGTCGCTACCGTTTCGCTGGCGTCCGCGAGCAGCCCTTGGGTTTGGGGGACTGAGTTCTTTCGGGGGTTTGGTTCCTTGGATCCAGTCGTTGGATCTGCCAGCGGATAGAAGTACACCCCGCGCGAGTTCGCTCGCGCGGGGTGTTTAAATTTTGACAAGATTGTTGTAAGGTAAATTTGGATAGTAGGCGCGTATGTCCGCGGTCATGGCTTCGGACAGCCGAACCCGAGGCGTGGATGGCCAGAGTGGGATTTGAAGCATGGCAACACGTATAAACTTAAACAAGTTATAAACCCCGCAACCCAGATGTTACAATGAAGATAGTTGGACTTACTTCTAAAAACCAAAAAACTACTATTTCTCTCACGGAGAGAATTTTGAAATCCGGCGGAGCTGTGATCGGTCCGACGGATACGGTTTACGGGATTTTTGCGGATGCGACCAACCCCGACGCGATCAAGAAAATTTTCGCATTGAAACAAAGACTCGAGGAAAAGTCGCTCCCGATTTTTGTAAGAGACATAAAGACGGCGCGCTCCTATGCCTATATCTCCGACGCCAAGGCAAAGTTTTTGGCGAGCGTTTGGCCCGGGGCCGTCACGGTGGTTTTTCACCATAAAGAAAAACTGCCTAAGGTTCTCACTGGCGGTTCGGCAAAAATTGGAATCCGTATTCCCGACCACCCCTTTATACTGGAATTGTTATCCAGAGTTGACTTTCCGGTCGCCGAGACCTCGGCAAATATTTCGGGGAAGCCGGCGGCGAAAAACATAAAGGAAGTCAAGGAGTACTTCGGTAAATCAAGAGTAGTCCTCATTGACGGCGGAGAGGTTGAAGGAAAGCAATCCACGGCAGTTGATCTTTCTGGCACAGAGCCGATAATTTTACGGTCCGGAGCAATCAGTAAGGCCGAACTTGACCGTTTTCTTGAGTCTGTGCGATGATAGGTGCACTATGCTTCTGTCCCGTGATGCAATTTTACGGCACCTTGCCGAGGACAATATCGTAATCGACCCTTTTGACGATAGGAAATTAAAAACCACGAGCTACGACGTATCACTCGGGGAGTGGTTTTGGCGCGAGGGCGTCCCCGAAGGCCGGGCAACTCTGCATAATATTTACGACGAACACTCGACCCGTCTAGTATGGCGGGGGCCGCATAGGGCCGAGAGTGCAGGAGAGGTTGCGCGGCGGCTCGGAACCGAGTTTAAAAATATCAGGCCGGACGACAAGGTTATTCTTCTCCGGCCCGGAGAGACTATCTTGGCGCATACCCAAGAATTTATCGGCGGAAGAAACAGGGTGGTGGCTAAAATGTATGCCCGTTCCTCCATGGGGAGAAATTTTGTCGAGGTCTGCAAAGACGCGGGCTGGGGAGACGTGGGGTATTTCAACCGTTGGACTATGGAGGTTACCAATAACTCCCAGCATTTCACCATTCCGCTGGTGGTTGGAAGAAGAATCGCGCAGATGGTTTTTTACGAAGTCGAGCCGCTGGTCAAAGCCGCAGATTACGTAGCAGAGCAGGGGAAATATCAGGCTTCGTCGGTACTCGAAGAGCTTAAAAAATCCTGGCATCCTGAGATGATGGTTCCAAAGATGCATTTAGATTGGGAGGTGAAGAGTTTGGCCTAAATTTCGGAGCGCATAGCGTGAACGAAATTCAGCTGCCAAACCTTCGCCCCGCATTTATTTTGCGGTTTCTTTGGATATAACCTTACTTGCGTAACAGTGTATATTGCCGAAGCGGTGCGCGTGCGCGAATAGCGCATCCCTCGACGGCCGAAGCGCGCCGCCCAGGATATGGATGCAAAATAAGCGCGGGATCCACTTAATCTATCTATGATCTACGAAAATCTAAAAAAAGAAGACAGGGTATTGGCAGGATTGGTTGAGGCGGAAGTCAAACGCCAACAATGGACTTTGGATTTAATCCCTTCGGAAAATATTGTATCGCCCGCGGTGCTTGAGGCGTTGGGATCGCCGCTGACCAATAAATACTCGGAGGGCTACCCGGGAAAGCGTTATTACGCGGGAAATAAAGTCATTGACGAGATCGAGGTTTTAACCCAGGAGCGGGCGCGAAAAGCTTTTAAACTTGGCAAGAACTGGCACGTGAATGTTCAGCCCTATTCCGGCTCTCCGGCAAATTTTGCGGTTTACTATGCCCTGCTTAAAAACAGCGAGAAACTGATGGGAATGTCTTTGCCTTTTGGAGGCCACCTGACGCACGGCTGGAAGGTTTCGGCCACTTCGCGTTTTTGGCAGGCGGTTCAGTACGGCGTGGGGCGTGACGGATATATTGATTATGATGAAGTCAGAAAACTTGCCAGGAAAGAAAAACCCAAAATCATTGTTACGGGCGCCACGGCCTACTCGAGAATTTTTGACTGGAGGAAATTCCGTAAAATTGCGGATGAAGTCGGGGCGTATTTAATGGCCGATATCTCGCATATCGCGGGCCTGGTGGTCGCAGGAGCGCATCCTTCGCCTTTTCCCTACGCCGATGTGGTAACCACCACCACGCATAAGACCCTGCGGGGACCAAGAGGAGCGATTATTTTTGCAAGGAATGACAAATTCCTTGCGATGAATGATAAAAAAATCTCCATGGCAGAAGCAATTGACAAAGCCGTTTTTCCTGCGCTTCAGGGCGGCCCGCACGATAATCAAACCGCGGCGATTGCCGCCGCGCTCGGAGAGGCAGCGAGGCCGGCGTTTAAAAAATACGGGCGCCAAGTTGTAAAAAATGCAAAGATACTTGCGCGCGAACTCGCGAAGCTGGGTTTTGAAATTATTTCCGGCGGCACGGATAATCATCTGATGCTGGTGGATGTCACCCAGCTCGGCATCTCCGGCCGCGAAGCGCAGGACCGACTGGAAGAAGCGGGAATCGTGGTAAATCGTAACGCCATTCCCTACGACAGCCGCTCTCCTTTTGATCCCTCGGGAATTCGCATCGGAACGCCTTCGCTAACCACCAGAGGGATGAAAGAAAAAGAGATGAGGTTGATCGCTCGCTTAATCCGGGAGACCTTGACTAAAAATAACAGCTCGGGTATACTCAAAAAAGTTCACCAACTTTGTAAGAAATTTCCCGTAAGATAAGGAGTAGAGAATGGAGATTAGGGTTGAGGTGATGTTGGTTCTAATCCCCAGCATACCTAGCCAATTTTCGGCTGTTTTTATGGAACCGGGGGACGGAAGAGAATGCTGGATTCAAATAGGTCCAATGGAGTTCAGGGAGATAGATGCGGGAAGTAAAAAGGTTATTCCGCTGCGTCCCCAGCCGTACGATTGTTTTACCAATATTCTTCGCTCCGCCGGTATCAGCGTAGAAAAAGTGGTCGTGGCTCGCTACGATGAAGTTACCGACACATACCAAGCCGATCTTTATCTGAAACAGGATGGTAGGACGTGGGTGGAAGACTGCAGGCCTAGCGATGCCCTGGCTTTGGCAGTGAGATTTGATTGTCCGGTCTTTGCAGACGACGAGTTTCTAACCAAAGCAGATAAACAACGTAGAGAATACAGTTTTGACAGAAAATCTGTATTTGAGATAGATGGAGTCAACATTTTTGTGCCGCACGGTAGATTGGGAGCATCTCCGCCCGATTCAGCGGGAGGGGCACCCGAGGGTGATGATCTTGACTGGATAGAAAGTCATCTCGATCCCACCCAGAAGGGAAATTAGTCCTTAGACGGAGGCAAGCGCCTCCCATTTTTATTTATTCGTCTAAATTTTCGAGCCATCCATTCCTACGGCGAATCCCTAGGAGGCTTTGCCGCCGGGATCCCGGCCCTTCGGGCCTAGGGAGAAAATTTAGCAACGAATAAATAACCCCGCTCTAATTTTGCGGTCTCGGTTATCCTGCGGCGCGCGTGCGCGAATAGCGCATCCCTAACGGGCGAAGCGCGCCGCCACGAATTGAGGTGGGGATAAAACGAGTCTTCATAACCCCGTGCCGTCAAACGCAAAATTAGGGCGGGGTTATTATCATCCGCAAGAATACCCCGCAGCTTTGCTGCGGGGACTTCTATTACGCTTCCTTCTGTTTGTTTTGACAGTTTGATATATCTTGCTATAATGGTTTCATGACCAAGGTAGTCATAATTCCTAAGGGAGAGTTTGTTTTGGTTCCCCGTCAGGAGTACGAGGTTTTTTCGGAATGGAAAAAAGCTTTAAGGATACGGATCGTAGAGCCCTCCAAAGATGAACTCGCGTCAATACGACGCGGACGACGGGAGATAAAAGAAGGGAAGTATGTCGAATGGAGGAAATTTAAACAAGAGTTGGCGCGTCGTACTCGCTGACCGGGTCAAAAAACAACTAGAATGCATCCCAGCTAAGGACAAGGAAAGAATTTCACGGGTTTTGGACACAATGGGGGACGATCCGTGGAGCGGCGATATTGACAAACTGGGAGGAGATGAAATTTCTTGGAGGCGCCGCGTAGGAAACTACAGAATTATTTTTGACATCCTTTCCACGGAAAGGACCATTTTTGTTTACGAGGTCAAGCGTCGTACAAGCAGCACTTATTAGAATGATTTTACTTGACGGATTAAAACTTTCACGAAAAATACTGGATGGATTAAGGCAGGAAGTTGCCGCCTTGGATGAAAAACCCAGACTGGCTGTAGTCGTGGTGGGTAAAGATCCGGTGATCAGAAAATTCATTGAACAAAAAAGGAAGGCCGCGGAATCGGCGGGAATTGACGTCAGAATTTATTCATTTGAGACGGATGTTACCACCAATGAACTTCGCAAGCGCCTTGCAGAAATTGTGCACGAGAAGAGAAATACCGGCGTAATAATTCAGCTTCCCCTGCCCGAGCAAATCAACGCGCAGTATATTTTAAATTCGGTTACGCCGGAGAAAGACGTGGATGTGCTCTCGGCGCGGGCCGTCGGCAATTTTGCCAGCGGCAAAAGTCCGATTTTGCCGCCGGTGGCAGGCGCGGTAAAAGAGTTTTTTGAGGAGTATGGCATTGATTAC
>CAYPFS010000013.1:11627-17852 GCA_964410175.1 uncultured Candidatus Saccharibacteria bacterium | reverse complement strand
CCGATGCCGGCATCGGAGACTCCCCCAAGAATAAGGGCTAAGGAGGTTGGTATGGAATTTGCCAACATTCGTTTCCTTAACCCCATTTTTTTTAATCTTGTGTACGCGCCCGCGATTTTATTCATCCTCTGGGTGTACAGATTTTGGACGAGAAAGAAAGCAATAAGAAGATATCGAGAAAAGCGGATGGTGCCGGCAAGGGAGCATTATCTTTCCGGCGGAAAATTGTGGGGCTGGTTGTGTCTTATTGCGGCGCTCGTTTTATGGATTTTAGCTATGGCGCGTCCGGTTTACGTAACCTCGCTGGAACAGCGCGACGCGATCGATGTTGTTGTGATTCTGGACGGTTCGGCCTCTTCGAGGGTGCAGGACGTTAAACCGGACCGCTGGCAAAGATCCACGGAATGGTTAAGAACTTTCGTTCGCACTCTCTCCTGGGAAGGAGATCGCTTGGCTCTTGCGGTTTTTGCGAGACGAGCCTCTCCCTTTATACGGCTTACTCGAGATCCCAATGCGGTGATGTTTTTTTTGGATCACTTGGGGGAGGAGCCACCATTTTCGCTCAATGAAAGTCCGACTTGGAATACCAATATTGAGGAGGCGATTTACTGGGGCCTGCGTTTGATGGAGAAAGATAAAGAACTTTTTGGCGAGCAGGGAAACCCCAAGGCTTTTATCTTGGTATCAGACGGCCAGGCCTGGAGCGGAGAGGCCCAAAAAGCCGTTGCTGAAGCCGTTAGCGCCCGCATACCGGTTTATGTTGTGGGCGTAGGAACCGATACGGGGGGCTTGATTCCTGCGCCATGGTTTTGGGCGTGGGACGAGGATCTGAAGAAAATGGTAAAAAGAAATCAACCAAGTTACGTCCCTATCCATTCTTCTCTTGACCGCGACTCTTTACAGACAATTGCCAATTCCGGCAGAGGAAGATACTTTGAGTTGGGTCGGGGAAGCGATCGCGAAATAGCGGCATCCATTATCAATGCAATCCGCAGGCAGGGCGGCCGCAGCAGAAAAGTCGAATCGCTCGAGGAGCTTTACTGGGAAGTAATGGCAGGAGCGATGATCTTGGCGGCATTTAGCGTATTTTTTCTATTCAAGAAGTAGGGGCGCGTCTCGATGCACATCGGGGCGCTTTTTATTTATTTGTCCAAAATTTGGAGTCCTGCTCTCGACGAGCCTCGACCTTCTGGAGAGGAGCTTGCCGAAGGGCGAACAAATTTTGGTAACAAATAAATAACCCCGCTCAAATTTTGCCGTCGCGACCTATGGGGACCTTAATTGAATCGTAGCTCGGTAAATACTCGCGAGCCGCGTGCGCGAATATAGCGCAACCCTCGACGGGCGAAGCGGCTCGCCCCGAAACGTCTCGCAAAATTTGTGCGGGGTTTCACTGATCGAGAGATCAGACTTCCGCCCTTGCTTCGGACGTCTGTTGGTGTTAAAGGTTAATTAACACAGCCCTTTGATAAGGAGAGGTAGTTATGCGCGAAGAATTACGTGAGGTATTGGATCTGCACGGTCTTATAAGGAGAGAAATGGATAAAGGCATAATTGGCCTCGGAGACGTTAAACTCAAAACCGAGATTGCGTTTTTGTCGGAGATTCCGACCACCCTTGCCGTAAAAAGGGAGAGACGGGTAAACGCCGGATTGGTTCTTCTTATGGGCGTTCCCGGAGTGGGAAAGACATATTTCGGCGTGGTACTCGCCAGAGCCACCAACACCAATTTTATAAGAATTCAGGGGAGGGCCGATCTTACTCCCTCCGAAGTTGTGGGGGTCGAGTACCTTAATATCAAGACTGGAGAGTTTGACATAAAACCCGGCCCCATCGTGAAAGCAGAGATACTTTTGCTCGACGAGATTACCCGAATTCCGGAAAAGGCCCAGAGCGCCTTTTTGGAGGCAAACCAGGACCGCACCGTAACCATTGGAGAAATAACTTTCGAGTTGCCCGAATTTTATTTTGCGATCGCAACCGCCAACCCGGTGGAGATTGGCGCAGGAACCTATAACTTGTCGGCTGCCAATGCCGACCGCTTCACCTTTAAGGTGGACGTGGGGTATCTCACTCCGGACGAGGAAGAGAGGCTGATCGGGTTTGACATTAAAAGCGTGGACTTACAACAGTTGATTGAATGGGAAAGAGTGGTGGCTCTTCGTTCGGTAATCAGCGAACAGGTTCGCCTGCCTAAGTATCTCGGAAAATACATCAGACGTTTGGTTGTCTCGTCCCGTCCTATGGCGACGCAAAAACCTCCAATGGCGCGAAAATCTCCTTCGGCATTGGTGGAAGAGTTTGTCGTCCTTGGAGCTTCGCCCCGCGCAAGCCATTGGTGGGGACCCACCGCCAAAGTTCATGCCCTGATCGTCGGTGAAAGAGACGCGGTTTATCCCGAAGACATTCAAGCCTTGGCTCATAACGTTCTTTCCCACCGGATCCAGTTGAAGCCCAGCGCCAGATTGCAGGGCGTTGGAGTTAACGAGGTGATTGACGATATTATTCAATCGGTGCCCATACCGTGACCAAGCTTGCGTCCAAACCCTTAACCCGCCCGCTCCTTGATCCCGCGGAAATAGAGGAAGTATTCCTGATCGTTTTATCAAAAACCCGGGAATTGCGGAGCGGCGAGCACCAAAGCCTATTTACCGGCACCTCGGGTCTTGAATTTGCTTCTCTCAGGGAGAAAGAACCGGGTGATCCGCTGAAAAATGTTGACTGGGCGAGGTCCTCCACCACCGGATTTAATCCCCTGATCATAAAAGAGACGGTTGAAGATCGGGTGGTAAGGGTTATCTTGGTTCTGGACGCCTCTTTATCCACCCGTTTTGGCATAAACGGTATACCCATTGGCCGTAACATAGCCAAAGTTGCAGCCGTCATCGGCTTTTCGGCGGCAATATTTCAGGACCCGGTTGCGCAATTTACCTTCTCCGAAGAGAAATTCGGTTTTGAAGAGTTCGGGGTCGGGAAAAACCACGTTTTTTATCTCATCGGACTCTACCAAAATCCGGACCGCCTGGTTCATGAGTTTAGGCCGGATCAGTTGGCATCCATGCTCGTGAATGAAATAGGTTCTTCTTCGCTCATTGTCTTCATTTCCGATTTTCTTTCGTCCTCCGCCCTGCCGTCTTGTCGAAGTCTCCAGAGCATCGCGTCTTACAACGACGTGGTGGTGTTTGCGGTTGAAGCTTCTTTTGCTTTTGAACTTCCCCCGACGCCATCGAGCTGGATTGAGGTTGGCGATGTCTCCGGACGCCGCAGTATCGTATCCATCGGAGAGGCAAGACAGCTGAAATCAAGAGTTGAAATCCACCAGAGGGAAACGGTCGACGCTCTCGCATCCGCGGGATTTGAGACCATCCTCGTAAATCCGGCCATTGATCGATTCGCGAGCGACCTCTTCGATTTTTTCCTTGAAAGACGAACCCATCTTCGCAATTTTCGTATTTGAGGACACGCCCCCTTTCCCGGAAATGGGGCGTTTACTTTTAAATATTACGGTGCTACGCTTTTACCAGCGCATTGACAGTCTAAATTGCGGGGTGATTTATGCCAAGAATTTACAGACTGATGATACTCTTTTGCGTGGTTTTTGCTTTTTACGGCAGAGCGATGCCCATGGCCCAGGAAAAAGTGGTTGAGGTTGAAGCCATTTCTTGTTGGTGGCGACTTGACAAGACCTCCGTACGGGTGGGCGAGCCGTTTAACGTTTTCCTTACCTGCAGGGTAGTGGAAACGAGGGACGCTCTCGCCGTTCCGGACGAGTCGCCTCTCGATCCTTCGGCCGTATCGCTCCCGCCTCTTGAGCTCATTAGCGGCGAGAGATACCATGATATCCGCAGGGATTCCCTAAGATTTTTCCAGTATCGCTACCGGTTTAAGTTTCTGGAAGGGGGATTTTTCGGCAAAGAACTTGAAATTCCGTACTTGGATATCCCGTATCGTCTCGAAACCGCATCTCTTCAGGGAGAAAAGACCGTTGGCGAACCGCAAACCTACCGTCTGCCTCCTCTTAAACTAAGAGTTGAATCTTTGGTTCCGCGGGAGACGAGTGATATTAGAGATGCAAGCGGCGTCACCTTCGGAGACTCGGGCGCCTTGAGATTCCAGGCAAAAATCGCGTTTTTGGTCGGAGGATTTCTCATCCTTCTCTCGGCGCTTACCTTATTTCATCTTGCGTTCCTGGGCGCGAGGGATAGGGGACGTAAGAAAGTAGAACGTGGCGTTCCGCCTCTCGGCAACACGGATGTTTTAAGGGGATCGATTAGGGGGCTTAAAAAAGTCAGGAGAGCTGTCAAGAAAAGCGGTTGGGGGCAGGAATCCATCGGAAGAACCGTTTCCCTTCTTCGCATCATCGGGGCCCTTTTGATTTCAGGATATACGAAACAACAGATGGCAGCCTTGGGGGCAAGAAGTCTCGAAGGACAGACGAGAATGAAAAAGCACCCATTTTCTCTGAAGACTGTGTTAGTTTCTTCTTCCGTAACCGTAGGAACCGTAAAGGGTTATCTCTTGGATAAGGGTCTCATGACTTCTTTAAACCTGGAATTTCTTGCGGCATTTGAGCGTTTTTCCGCTGCCCGCAGTAACCCCGAGGAAACGACAAGATTTGAAGGTTTGGATGAGTCTCTCGCCCGAGCCATTCGTTTTGCGAGGATTTTTCGACTGAAGCGTCTTTGGATAGCCCGGGCGTGGTCTCGCGGCGTGAGTTTGGCAAAAGGAGCGGGTAGGCGATGGAGAGCGTAAGGACTATTTTCTTCGAGCTGTGGCGGCTGGCGAGAATAGAGTGGAACGGCCTTTACTGGAACTCTTTAATTTTCGGCCGGCTCGAAGAAGCGGCTCTTGCCGTAATTGGTTTGGCCCTCGTTCTCGTCCTTGCCGTACTTATCGCGCGCTCCAAAAAGCGCGTTCCGGGAAGAACTTTTGTGCTTGTGCCGAGCGTCTTACCTTCATTTAGAAGTGCCGGCGCGGCAAGACTTCGACACCTAATACCTCTACTCATCTTCTCGGGGCTTGCATTTTTCCTGATTGCGTTTGCCGATCCCTATTTGAATCTGGTCAGGCAGGAGGTAAGGGTTAAAGGGAATAAAATAGTGATTATGGTTGATTCCTCGGGCAGCATGGGGTCGGGAAACTACGATTTCCGCGCAGAACAGTTGAAGGTGAAAGGCACACAGGTTTATTACAGCGCGGTTGCCGGAGCGGAGCTGTTTGTTAAAACAAGAATGGAAAAGGGCCAGAAGGATTTGATGGCCCTTATCCTTTTTGGCCACGAGTCCTATGTGATTGTTCCGTTCACCCAAGACTACCAGACGATTTTGACGAGCCTCTCTTTGGTTGGCGAACCTGAAGAGTACAAGCGATTTCCGGATAAAGACACCAAGATTGCGTCATCCATCAGTCAGGCCGTTAACCTATTTAGATCTTTTAAGTTCATTGATTCTTCCGGAAACGCCATGGTGCTTTTCAGCGACGGCGAAGACGGACAAGTCATTTGGGAGGGCCTTTCCGTAAAGGACATTTTGGCAAGCGCGGAGCAAGGCCGGGTGCCGGTGTATTTTATACGTACCCGCACAGGCCTCTTGATAAATAATGGAGTCGTAACCAACGTAATCGCGCCTGCCATTTACGATTTCCAGTGGAGAAAGGCGATTGAAGCCACCGGCGGAAAATTTTACCTGGCCGATGAAGAAAAAGTTATCCTGCAGGCCGTCGAAGAAATAAACGAATTTATCCAGGGAGAATTTGACACCTCGGCCTACGCGACCAAAAGACCGTATTTTCTGATATTCTTGCTTGCGGCCTTCGCTATGTGGAGTTTGGCGGCCCTGCTTTACTTCACCAGGGGATTCTCCCAATTCCCCTAAAATTCGCACGCCAATTGCTTGGCGTGTTTTACTTTTGGTCAAAGGAGTGCTACTTTTTATATAGGACACTGACAACCAAGGAGAAAGTTATGTTCCGCATTGGCTGGATGACGTTTCTTGTCCTGTTATTTACGGGATGGTCCGCTTTTGCGGATGTTCCCAAAATTTTGCGGGTCTCCCAATTAAAGACGGGAACCCGGGCCATTGGATTTTCCGTTTTCAGGGGCGTCGAGCCCCGGCCCTTTGAGGTTGAAATAAGAGGGATTGAATCCGCAGGCTATTTTCGCTTGATTCTTGCCAGAGTCTCCGGCGGGCCGATGGAAACTCCGCTTGAAAAAATCGGGGCAGTTTC
>CAYPFS010000013.1:0-11617 GCA_964410175.1 uncultured Candidatus Saccharibacteria bacterium | reverse complement strand
GTTTCAACGCAGGAATCACGCCGGCTGAATATATGCTCGGTTCCCGACTCTCGCCCTACGGAGAAGCGGGCCAATTTTCCCTCCGGCCGCCAAATAGAGTTAAGGTCGGGGGTAGAGAGTTTAAACACCTTATGTTCTTGCAGGGTATGGATGAGCTTGGTGAAGTGTCTCGCCAAATTCAGGGAAGTCTCCCGGTCGGGGCTTGCGAGGAATCGGTAAAGGGCGAACTAAAGCCCGGATCAATGGTGTCGGTTTTGCTGGCAAGGGGAGCGTGGGATATAGGCGCTTCGGGAACCGTAACCTGGATAGACGGAAACTTAATTTACATTTTCGGCCATCCGTTTTTTGGAACCGGGCCCGTAAGTTATCCTTTCAGGCACGTGGCGGTGACGGACACATTCCAGTCCCCATTGAATCCTCATAAAAGGATCGGCTGCCATCTCCCGACGCGGGGCGCGATGGCGATGGACGGGATGTTTGAGGTAGCGGGTTTTATTGGACGCGACGCCCAAGCCCTGCCTTATCGAGTCGAACTGCATGTGGGACAAAACTTGACGATCCTTTACGAGGAAATCCCCGAAAGCCCGGTTGCCCCGGTGATTTTTGAACAGCTGCCCCTTGCCTGGATTAGAGGTTCGGTTGGAGACTTGAGATATGTTTCCGTTTGGCATCAGACGCGAATCTCCGTGGCGGATCAGCCGGAAATTTTCTTGGAGAAACTGATCCCGGCTCAAAGAACGGAAAGACCCATTTCTGCGGTTTTTTCCGAACTTGGCGCCGCCTTGAGGGAGTTGAGGCAAAGCGGGTTTAATGCGAGACTCGAGGGCATCAAGGTTCACGTTGACCTTGTCAACGGGATAAAAGTTTGGACTGCCAAAAGATTCTTTTTCTCCGAGGGTATGCCGGAAGTCGCTGCGGGCAGAACTTTTCATATAAACGTGGTTCTTGAGGAATTTTCTACCAAGGATCTCCGTCAAATCAGCGTTCCGGTTGCCATCCCTCAAGATTTTCTCAGCCGCCTGAGGCCGGAGATTAGTCCGACCGTAACCGTTTTGCTGCAAAGCGCGAATCGTTTTACCAGTCGGGCCGAACCAAAAGCAACCCGCTCGTTAAGAGACCTTATAGGTAAAATCAACGAGGAGGGCAACCGAAAGCAAAACGTTTTGTATGTCCAGCAGATTATGCCCCGGAGTGAAGCCGAGCAAAAGGTTGACCGGGAAAAAGCCAAAGTTTCTGTCCGGCCGGATGGGAGCTGGACCCCGCTTAGCGAAGAAGACTTGAATAAACTTCCGAGGACAAATGCCCAAGAAGTCCTGTTGAGTCTTACTCCCGAATTAAATCACTTCATTGACTTTAACGCTGCAGTTACCATTCGGGTTGTAAAAGGAAACGGGTCGGCGCCATCCCATAACGAGACCACCGGGCAAAATGCGGGAAAGGGCTTTAATTTAGAGTTTTTGAAGGTATGGAAAATTTTCCGGTGAGACCCGGAAAATTGCGGCTCCGCACAAGATGCGGGGCTTTTATTTTGCTTGTTCCACGGCTTCAGCCAGCATCTGGCAATACAGATTAAGCCCCACCTTGTTTATCGCGCCGGATTGTTCCTTTCCAAGAATGTTCCCGGCGCCTCTTATTTCCAAATCACGGAGGGCGATTTGGTATCCGGAGCCGAGATCGGAATATTCTTTCAGCGCTTCCAGGCGCCGAAGGGCTTTTTCGGTCAAATGTGCGGGACGATATAGAAAATAGGCAAAGGCTTGAATTCGGCCTCGTCCGACCCGGCCTCTTAATTGGTGGGCTTCGGCGAGTCCCAACCGCGTAGCGTCGTCGACGACCAGGGTATTTGCGCGGGAAATATCGAGGCCGTTTTCAATAAGGGTGGTTGCCAGTAGAATTTTGATTTTGCCCGCCCTAAATTCAGTCATCACCCGGATGATTTCTTTTTCTTTCATGCGGCCGTGAATTACGTCTAGGCTTTGGGAAGTCCGACTTCCCGAAAGAAGTCGGACTTCCCCGTATCGTAGAATTTTTTGAAGTTTTTCCTTCGCACTGTCCATGGTTTCAATTCTGTTATGCAAAAAATACACCTGTCCTCCGCGCGCGAGTTCGAACCGAATCGCGGCCTCGATTGTTTTTCGGGAGTGGGGGAGCACGAAGGTTTGAATGGGGCGTCTTTCCGGCGGAGGGGTTTCGATGAGAGAAATATCGCGGAGTTTTGCGAGAGCCAAAGACAGGGTTCTGGGAATGGGAGTCGCCGAGAGCGACAAAATGTCAATCTCCGAGCGCATTTCTTTGAAGCGTTCTTTTTGTTTAACTCCGAATCTTTGCTCCTCGTCGATAATTACAAGCCCCAGATTTTTAAATCGAACATCTTTTGAAAGAAGCCGGTGGGTTCCGATGACGCAATCAATTTTTCCTTCCTCAAGCTTTTTTAGGGTTTCTTTTTCTTCTTTGGGCGGCGTGAGGCGAGAGAGGGCAATAATAGTTACTGGTAACCCCGCGCCAGCGCCTCCGGCACGATACGGGGCAGGCTGGTTACCGATTCGTTCACGAAACGTCTTTTCATGCTGAGTCGCAAGTATCGTCGTAGGCGCCAGTAGGGCCGTCTGCCGTCCAGAAGCGATTACGCGAAGGGCGGCGCGGATGGCTATTTCCGTTTTTCCAAATCCTACGTCTCCGCAGAGAATCCTATCCATGGGTTCTGATCTCGATGATAAATCTTCCATAATTTCTTTCTCGGCCCGCAGCTGATCTTCGGTTTCAGAATACGGAAAAGTTTCCCGCAGGCGGTCTTCAAGCTCGCCGTCTCCTGCATAAGGCGCTCGGCGCGCGGCATGCCTTTTCGCGTAGAGTCCAAGGAGATTCTTCGCAAGTTTCTCCGCATCTTCCCGCGCTTTTCTTTTGGTTTTGAACCAAACCGTTCCTCCCAAGCGATGAATTAGGGGCGTAGTAAAACCGATGTAAGGCGAGAGACGGTCTTTTTGCGTGATGGGGACATAAAGCGTATCGGGCCGTCTGCCTTTTTGCGGCGGAGCATATTCCACGATAAAGAATGCGGAATTCGTGCCTCGGAAAATGCCAATGCCGTGATCGATATGGACAACATAGCTCCCTGGCGACAAATGACTCATCGAACTTCGGACTGATTGAAGTCCGACTTCAATCAGTTTTTCTTCCCGCTCTTTTACCTCTGCGATCGAGTTTCCCGCAAATTCTATAAGGTACGATTTATCCGTACTTATCGGCCAGACCTCGACGATTCCGCCGCGTACCGCAAAAAGGCCTTTTCCCAAAACCGTTTGCGATCGCTCGTATCCCAAGTCAATCAGTCGCCGGGTAAATTCGGCGGGTTTAATGACCAAGCCTTTTTCAAGAATCAAAGTATGGTCGCGCCACCAGGGGTTGGTAAGACGGGCTTTTTTAATAGAGGCAAGATTTTCCGAAAACCACAAAACGCCCCGTTCTAGATTCTGGGGGGATACGCTTGCTATTAAAAGCTCTTTATCTATTAATCTCATTCATTGCCCTTTCCGGCCCTTCTTTCAAAAGCGTACTTAGTCCTTCCCATAATTTCCTTTTCACTCTTTTCAGTGCCGTTTCTTCCGCCGGAGCGAATTTTTGCAAAACCAATTTCATGGCGTCGAGGCGCCTTTTCTTTCCGCCTTTGGCGAGACTCGCCCTGATGGGCGGCTGAATACCGATACGCAGTCTCCAGAACCCCCAAGTTCCCAGCGCGCGTTTTACCGATTCTACCCCCTTGTGTCCGGCCGAGCGTTTTTCAAAGGAAAGTTTGATGCGTCCCAGTTCAATATCCGCGTCGTCGTGAAGTACGACGACATCTCCGGGTTTGGTTTTTAAGGCGCTGAGGGCCGGTTTTACCGCATTTCCGGATTTATTCATCATAGTTTCCGGAAGAAGCAGTACGGCCTTTTTATTTCGTGACACCAGCGCATTAAATTTTTTATCGTACTCAAAGTCGGCAAAATCGGTTTTCTTCTGCCACTCTGCGAGGGTCTCGCGCCCGATGTTATGGCGCGTGCCTTTGAGTTTTTCTCCGGGATTGCCCAGTCCTACGAAAAGAAACATGCTAGTTACACGCTTCACGATACACGACAAATCTAGTTAGTCGTGATACGTGTCTCGTGCATCGTGGTATTGCCAATTGTCTAAAAATTACTATAATATCTGTATGTCTGAAAGTAAAGATACGCAAGAAAACACATCAGGACGCGACTGGGGTTACGAATTCTGGGATACTGCAAAAGTTCTTTTAATTTCTCTTGCCATAGTTTTGCCGATCCGTTATTTTATTGCCCAGCCTTTTATCGTACGCGGGGCTTCCATGCAGCCGAATTTTGAGAACCGTGAGTATCTGATTATTGACGAGGTATCTTACTATTTCAGAAATCCCCTGCGGGGCGAAGCTGTGGTTTTCCGGTTTCCTCAAAATCCAAGGCAGTTTTTTATCAAACGAATTATTGGTTTGCCGGAGGAGGGGATAGAAATAAGAGGAGGCAGAATAAAAGTCTTCAACTCGAGCTATCCGGATGGATTTACCTTGGAAGAATCGTATCTCGATCCTCCCGGCAGGGCGACCAACCCCGATATCGATGTAAAACTGGGAAAAGACGAGTATTTTGTGTTGGGCGACAATCGCGATTTTAGTTCAGACTCAAGGATTTGGGGTGCGCTCGACCGAAAGTTAATTACGGGCCGGGTTATTTTCCGCGTTTGGCCCATTGCGAGATTTGGCCTAGTTCCGGATTTTGCAGTTAGTTATTAATCACGATACACATAACACGATACACGAGACACATAACACGAGACACGATAAATTTCGTGAGTCGTGATACGTGTTGTGTGTATCGTGAGTCGTGTAATTAATGCCAAGGTCCAAACTACAAGAGTACGAATTCGCCGCAGAGTTTGACCGCTTGCCGGATAGGGAAAAATTGATGGATAAAATTCGTCGCTCGCTCTCGGAACTTGCCGTTTACTACGGATTTGAAAAAATGAGCGTTTCTCCCCTGGAGAATCCGCGGGTTTTTTCGGCGTTGTTAAAAGCCGGAATGGCCGAGGAGCGTAAATTTTTCAATGTCCGAACGCGTTCCGGTAAAGAGTTTATAGTCCGTACCTCGCCTCTGGTTGGGCTTCTGCGCGCTTACGGAACTCACAAAATGAGTGGGATTAGCCATTCCCTTAAATTTTTCTCGGAAGGGGAATCGCTTTCTTTGAATGAAGGCGGGACAGAGCCGGAAGTTCGTCCAGAGTGGGCCATCGCGATGTTTGAAGAGGATGGGTCGGTGGCAGAGGCTGAGATGCTGCAGGTAGTATGGAAAACGTTCGAAAACTTAGGAATCTCGACAGGAGGATTTTTGTTAAGAGTAAACGCGACGGGGTGCCAAGAGTGCAGACCTCTTTTTAGGTCTCAATACACTACCTATTTTCGTAATAGAGCCGGCCGGCTTTGTAAAAATTGCAAGCGCGTCTTCCGTAAGAACCCAACCCGAGTGCTTGAATGTCGTGAGGAGAAGTGCCAAATCGTTTCTTCTCGCGCGCCCGAGATACTTGACTTTCTTTGCGAAAACTGCAAGAAACACTTAAAGGGCCTGTTGGAGTTTTTGGACGAAATAGGCATTTCTTATTTTCTTGACCCCAAATTTTTCCGAGATGGTTCGTGGTTCAATCTTTTGATTTTTGAGGTTCTGCTTCGGCGGGGAGAAGCGGGGATTGAGGGAGAGGACAGGAGGGGGCGATTCGTCATTGCCGAAGGCGGGCGTCTCTCTAGAGCGGCAGGACTTATTCTCGGAAAAAGAGTTGAAGTTGCCGGCATGAGTGTTTGGCTGGACAAAATAGGTCAAGTCCTCGCTTTAATCCCTAGAGGAGGGGGGGGCGATTCGGCATTGCCGAAGGCGAGTAGGGCGGTTTTTTTGGTGCACCTCGGCGAGTTTGCGAAACGCAAGAGTCTTCTTTTGCTTGAGACGCTTCGCCGTGGGGGGATTGAAGTTAAGGAAAGCCTCGGCCATAATTCCATTAAATCTCAATTGAGGCTTGCCGAACGCGAGGGGGTTGAAGTCGCATTGATCTTGGGCCATAAGGAGGCGCTCGACGGAACCGTTATTGTGCGCGAGCTCAAGACTGGTATACAGGAGATGGTAGAGCAAGAGAAATTAGTCGACTTTCTTAAGCAGAAGCTTGAGAAATAACGATACACGATACACGTATTACGATTCATGAGATTTACTGTGTATCGTGTTGGGTGTATCGTGAATCATGCAGCAAATGGATTGTCTTTTCTGTAAAATCTCTCAAAACGAAATTCCATCCGAAGTTGTCCATGAAGACAATGATGTTAAGGTCTTCAAAGACATCCATCCCAAGGCCCCGATGCATTTGCTGGTAATACCCAAAATCCACATCCAGTCAATTGCTCATCTTGAAGCGAATCATAGCGATGTGATTGCCAAGTTAATTTACGCTGCCAAAAAGGTGGCCGCCGACTTGGGGTTGAAGGGGTATAAATTGGTGTTTAATGTTGGACGCGAGGGTGGGCAGGTTATTGATCATCTGCACCTGCATTTGCTTGGAGGGTGGGGCAGTGGAGAACATGATACACGAGACACGTATCACGTATCACGAGATTTATAAATTAAGGTACGGTACCCCGCACCAATTCTGCAGGATAATACTGGGTCGAGCCGCTTCGTCCCTAGAGGAATGGCCTATTCGGCCACGCGGCTCGCAATACCAGTGTTTGTTAGTTGTTTGTTCCAGTTTCAGCCTTGATATAAATTCGCAAAATTGGAGCGGGGTACTCATATCTGTAGCGAAATTTTGTTCGCTACAAGTAGCTCCAAAATTTCGACAAATATGGTAGAAGTCAGAAAAAAAGAGGGAGAAAGTTCTACCGCTATGATGCGGCGTTTCACCCGACGAGTGCAACTTTCGGGGGTTTTGCTTGAGGCAAGACGCGGCAAGTTTTATCACCGAAAGCCTAAAAAGAGAGCGATGAGAGAGCGAGCTTTGCGGCGAACAAAGAAGTTACAAGAGATTAAAAGGCTAGAGAAGCTCGGCAAACTCAAAAAGGAAGAATAAATGTGATGGCTAAATTTTCTGCGCTTCGCATTGGTGATTGAAGTCCGACTTCAATCACAAAGGCGAGGTGCGACCGCGACCTGTTACTAATGGGATGAAGGAAAAAATTTTACAGGATACCAAAGAGGCTATGCGCGCCAAAGACGAGCTGCGACTTTCGGTTTTACGCATGCTATCTTCGGCCATTCACAATAAAGAGCTTGAGAAAAGAGCTAAAAGCGGCAGGGAGGAAGGACTTTCGGAAGAAGAGATTACTGCCGTTATCCGCCAAGAGGCCAAGAAACGGCGCGATGCGATTTTTGAGTTTGAGAGGGGCGGGCGAAGGGGTTTGGTAGATAAAGAGGCCGCCGAGCTTAAAATCCTGGAAGTTTATCTGCCGCAGGAGATGCGAGACGAGGAGATCGAAAAATTGGTGAAGGAGGTTGTTGCGGGATTGGGAGGGGTAACCCCAAAAGATTTTGGCAGGGTGATGGGGGAGGCAATAAAAAGGGTAAAGGGCCAAGCGTCGGGCGATCGGGTTAGCGCAGCGGTTAAAAAAATTTTGGCGGATGGGACGGATGGATAAGAATTTGATAAGACGAGTGCGGTCCTTATTGCCGCGTTTTTTATCCCGGCGGTTGCCTGTAAATATAGTGGTGGTCAAAATTACCCGTGGCCTATCCCGCAGGCTTAATCGGATTTATCTCGGTAAAAAGAACCCGACTAACGTTCTTTCTTTCCGTTACGCTCCTGACTATGGTGAAATTTTGATATGTTCCGAGGCCATCCGTCGCGAGGCCAAAAAACAGGGAAATAGTTATAAGTATCAGGTGACATGGATGATTCTGCATGGTATGTTACATCTTGCCGGCATACATCATGAAGGTTCGAAGAAAGCAGCCGAGAGAGCGGCCAGGATTGAACATTCAATTTTGAATAGGATAGCCGGCAAGAAAGCCCAGAGCCCAGACGTACACAGAACACAAATAAAACAGAGACCCCTCAAAACACAGAGCCCAAACACATTTTAGCGGTTTCGGCCTCTGTGTTCTCGGGCTTTATTTGTGCTTTGTGCAATCTGTGTTCTGTGTTTTAAATGCCTCGAAACATCATAACAGCTTTAGACGTCGGCACTTCTACGGTTCAGGCCGTGGTTGCCGAAAGGAAAAAGGGAGAAAACGGCCTCCGGATTTTGGGCATTGGGGTTGCGCCCTCCTCGGGCTTAAGGAAGGGAATGGTAATTGACATGAGAGACGCAACGGTCTCCATCCGTAAGTCTTTTGAGGAGGCGCGTAAATCCTCGGGGGTAAACGTAAGATCGGTATGGCTGGCTTTGGGAGGTTCCCCCGTTTCCGTTTCTTATTCCCGTGGAGTGGTAGCCGTATCCCGTGCGGATGGAGAGATTTCTCCCGAGGATGTTCGTCGCGCCGTCGCGGCAGCCGGAACTTTCGTACCCAAAAATCCCAATAAAGAAGTCCTTCACATGATTCCCCGCGATTTTCGGGTGGACGAGGAAGGGGGGATTAAAGATCCAGTGGGCATGCATGGTGTGCGGCTTGAGGCCGATACTCTGATAATCGAGTATTCGGCCCTTCCTCTGAAGAATATTTTTAAATGCGTGGAAAGCGCAGGAGCCAGGATTGAGAATTATGTTTTTTCTACGCTCGCTGCCGCGGAGGCGGTCCTTACCAAACGACAAAAAGAACTGGGGGTGGCGCTTCTTGATCTTGGGGGCGGCACAGCGAGTTTTATTATTTACGAGGAGGGAGTTCCGATTCATGCAGGGGTGGTTCCTATCGGAGGAGTCCATATAACCAACGACCTAGCTATTGGCCTTCGTACCCAGGTGGATGTGGCGGAGCGAGTTAAGATTAGCTGCGGATCTTGTCTTCCCGGGGAAGTATCCAGGAGGGACCAGGTGCGACTTGCCGATTTTGTAGAAGACTTGGGGAGGGAGGGGGACAAGGAAGGGGCTATTTATTCGCGCCGCGAGCTTGCTGAAATAATTGAGGCGCGTTTGCGGGATATTTTTGAGCTCCTGCAAAAGGAACTTAAGAAAATCGGCCGGGCCGAATTGCTTCCCGCTGGCGCAGTGCTCGTGGGTGGGTCCAGCGGTCTTCGGGGATTGGTGGATCTTACGAAGCGCGAATTGAAAATCCCGGTCGAGATCGGTTCTCCGTATGAATTTTTGGACGCCTTGAGTCAGGAGTCCGCTGCAGCTTTTGCGGTTAGTTGCGGAATGCTCAAGTGGGCGAGCGCCGAAGTCGAGGGCTCGACAGGACGTTGGGGAGGACGCGTTTCTATTTCTCGCGCAAGCCCCTGGGTTAAATGGCTGAAATCATTGCTGCCCTAAACCCCACAGTGGAAATCCTGTGGATTTTTTGTTAGAGACAGGTGGATATATTTAGGACATCCGTATTGGACAAATATATTGCGGAAAAAATAGAGGCATGGTAGGGTAGGGGCGGGAAAATTAAAATTGATTTTGTGCCTCAACTTAAACCAGACATCGAAACTTACGCGCGTATTAAAGTGGTGGGAGTTGGCGGGGGGGGAGGAAAAGCGGTGACGCGCATGATTGACTCCAAGATCAACGGAGTTGATTTTCTTACCGTAAATACGGATGCCCAGGATTTGCATTTCACTAAAGCTCGTATCAAACTTCACCTCGGAAAAAATTTGACCAAGGGGCTTGGCGCGGGGATGAATCCGGAGGTCGGCCGGCAGGCCGCGGAAGAAAATAGGGATGAAATCCACGAAGCTCTAAAAGGCGCGGATATGATTTTTCTTACCGCGGGACTCGGCGGAGGTACGGGATCAGGGGCTTCGCCCATTATTGCCGAAGTTGCACGCGAGGCAGGGGCTTTGGTAATCGGAGTAGTAACCAGGCCTTTTGCTTTTGAGGGGATGCGGCGCGCCAAAATCGCGGAAGAGGCTTGGCAAAAATTGCAGGAAAAGGTGGACGCTCTGATTACTATCCATAACGACCGATTGTTAAACGTCGTTCAAAAAGACACTTCACTGCTTGGCGCCTTTTCGGTTTGCGACGATGTTTTAAGGCAAGCTGTAAAGGGCATATCGGACTTGGTGGTAACCCCCGGAATCATCAACGTGGATTTTGCGGATGTACGCGCAATTATGCAAGACGCTGGTTCAGCCCTTATGGGCGTGGGACACGGCAGTGGAGAAGAAAGGGCGGTGAGCGCGGCTCGCGCCGCGGTTAGCTCCCCCTTGCTTGATATTTCAATCGATGGAGCAAGGGGAGTGCTTTTCAATATTTCCGGAGGACCGGATCTTACCATGTGGGAGGTAAATGAAGCCGCTAAGGTTATTACGGAATCCATTGATCGCGAAGCCAAGGTGATTTTCGGAGCAGTGGAAGACAGGGACCTGAAGAAGGGTGAGGTAAAAATTACCGTGATTGCAACCGGATTTAGTCCTGCGGCAGGACAGCGGCTACCTTTGAATCGGGAGGGGGAGAATGAGGGTAAGAAACAGTCAAACGTAAAATCCAACGGCTCCGAAGAGGAATCCGAATGGGATTCAGTACCGGCGTTTTTGCGGCGGAAGGCAAAATAAGATCGTGCAAAATGAAAAGCGGGATATTAAAGCTTTGGTTGTCTGCGCTCGTTCGAAAGTCAAAAAAGTCCGCTTCGCTCCGTTTTCTGGCCCTGCTCGTTGTTTGGCAATAAATCAACCCGTCGGAAGGCAGACGGGCTTATTTTTATTTCATGGGTGTATATAAACCAAGGTGTCCCGTTCTCCGGAAGTAAATACTTGTCCATCTCATGCGTCCGTGTTCGGCCTTGGAATGATGGAAGCCGTCGTACTCCAGAAGCTCCAACGCAGATTTCTTGTCGCAAAGCGGGTCTATTCTGCGTATTTCTTCCGGCGCGTCTGGATTCCCGATAAGAACAGCTTGCGGCCACAGGAGAATGGCGCATGCCGAGTTGGCCAGGCTCTGCGGCTTGCAGGCCATACCTTCGTTTGGAGGGATCGTTGAGTATCCAAATACCGCAGCATTCATGCCTTCGATTTCTGAACAGGTCCCAATGCCCTCGCTGATTTCAAGAAGCTTAATGCCCCGAAGATTAGTAGGATCTAAAATCTCATTGCGTACGAAAAAGAGAAAGGGCGGTTTTTCTTTTTCAAAGACCTCTCTCGGCCACCCGTTTTCCAGCTTCCTATATAAACCCTCAATAGTACGTCGTTGCATTTGCACTATATTTCCCACTTTTTCCTCCGGTGACCGCATTGTTGACTATTGTTAAAATACAATATTTATGTAGTAAAGTCAAACATCCGTGAGTTATCCACAGAAATTTTTGACTAGGGCTTCTTTTGGAATTAAAATTTAGTTAAGAAATAGTTAACTTCTGTAAGAATTCTCTTTCGCCTCGATGGGCATGTGCCGGGGAGGGCGGAAGAGAATTTTTGTCTCAAGGGCTCGGCCCAAATTTTCGAGTCCCGACACGTCGGGACGAAAAAAATTGGCTGCCGAACCTTGACCCCCTCCTTTTCGCGCAAGCGCGCAAAAGGAGGG